>JAEUSS010000140.1 GCA_016788685.1 Prolixibacteraceae bacterium
AAAAGAAAGAGATTATTATGAGATAACTAACTGAAAAGAAAATCCGGAAAGTGTTGCAGCACCTTCCGGACTAATGTGTTAAATAGTATTTGTCTATCAATTTAACGAATCAAATTTATGAAAAAAAAACGAGATGTATGTCTCCCCCGATGGGGAGAGATGCGATTAGTGTTGCGTAAAATGAAGCTAACTGCAATTTTGTCCCTGCTGGTTCTCTTTTCATTCGGGAATAGTTTTTCCCAGGTGAAAATCTCGGTTCAGTTCAATAATGCCGATGTCCGGGATATATTGGCCAGGATTGAAGAGAAAACCAATTACATTTTCCTTTACAAGGATGATATTTTCGATTTTTCGAAAAAAGTGACCATGGATTTTAATCAGGCTGCGTTCGAACAGGTGTTGAAATCGTTTTGTCAGCAAACCAATACCCAATACGAGTTGCGGAACCGGCAGATTATCCTGACATCAAACTACTCTGCCAATGCCAGCAATACACAGCAAGCCCGAACCCGGGATGTAAAAGGATTGATCAGGGATCAGGGTGGGGCGCCCTTACCGGGAGTATCGGTTGCCCTCACAGGTTCAAACATTGGAACGGTTACCGATGAGAAGGGAGAATTTGTTATCAAAATACCGACTTCCGTAAAGAAAATATCATTCTCCTTCATCGGAATGCAATCCCAGGAGCTGCCTGTTCCCGATAATAATTTTATCCAGGTAACGATGCAGGAAGCAACTGTAGGTGTTGATGAAGTAATCGTAGTAGGGTACGGAACTCAGAAAAAAATTAATGTCACAGGATCCATTGCTCAGGTTGACTCCAAAGAGTTGCAGACTGCTCCGAGCGGAAACCTCTCGTCGATGTTGCAGGGACGTTTGCCCGGGTTGATCACCAAACAAACTACCGGCCAGCCGGGCTCTGATGGTTCTGCTTTGATCATCAGAGGGCTAAGTACCTTAGGGAACAATAGTCCGTTGGTCATAGTTGACGGAATCGAGCGTGAATTTCCAAATGTCAGCCAGGAAGAAATTGAATCAGTAACCATCCTGAAAGACGCAACTTCTGCCGCTGTATATGGCGTTCGTGCTGCCAACGGGGTTATTTTGGTTACTACCAAGCGCGGAAAAATTCAAAAACCAACCATCACAATGAATTCGGCTGTTTCATTAAGCAGCAATACCAGTTTTCCGAAATTTCTGAACGGACCAGACTATGCTTATTGGTACAACAAAGCTGAAGAGCTGGACGGAATTCCGGAAGGTTCAAGACGATTTACTGCCGACGAAATCGATAGAATTACCAATGGCGATCCGCAAGGAATCTATGGCAATACCGATTGGTTCGATCTTCTTTTCGAAGATGTGGCTCCTTCGTACACCAATAACATTTCGCTCAACGGAGGAAATGAAAAAGTGAATTATTTTATTTCATTGGGCTCATACAACCAGGATGGGATTATAAAACGCACTTCATACGACCGCTATAATGTTCGTGCCAATCTGGATGCAAAAGTTTCAAACAGTCTGAGCCTGTCATTCAATCTTGCTGCACAGCAGTCCGAAACAAAAGAGCCTGGACTTTCTGCAGGTATCGGGAACTCCTATTGCTCTATTTTCAGTCAGGCT
>JAEUSS010000158.1 GCA_016788685.1 Prolixibacteraceae bacterium
GGTGGCATAGATCACTTTCTGTACCTGATCGGTGAATACATCGCCATCGAGCGATTGTTTGAGCGCGAAGAAGGGGTCTGTCGGGTTCATAGAAAAGTTTTTTCAAAAATAGGCAAATTACCCGGATCGGGGAAGGAGGTACAATCGATTGTATGATAATTTGTAACGGTTGCTGGCGTGTCATTTTGTATATGAGATTTATCAGAACGGGCAATAATTTTCTGAGTTTAAGGGAACACCTCGTCATATTTTGAGTACTTTTGTTTCGAATTTTTTACCATGAAGTTTAAACTTTAAACAGCGATGGAAATCTTAAAACGTGTCTATCAGAACGCTCAGAAATACCAGAAGACGATTGTTTTACCTGAAGGAGCGGAACCAAGAACCTTACGTGCTACCGAGATTATACTGAAGCAGAAACTGGCTCAGCTTATTCTATTAGGTAATCCGGAAGAAATAAAACTGGCAGCCAAAGAGCTTGAAGTCAGTATTGAAGGAGCTGCAATTGTTGATCCGGCTACAGACCCGCGCAGGGAACTGTATGCAGGACTGATGGTTGAGATCCGTAAAGAAAAAGGGATGACCACAGAGGCCGCTCTTAAGTTATTAAACGATCCGCTGTATTTTGCAGCTTTGATGATCAAAAATGGTGATGCCGACGGTGAACTGGCAGGAGCTGTCAACGCAACAGGCGATGTCCTTCGTCCGGCGTTGCAGTATGTTAAAACTATGCCGGGAGTCAGTGTTGTTTCCGGAGCTTTTCTGATGTTTGTGAACGATCCGCATTTTGGGCATGAGGGCATACTTGTTTTTGCTGATTGTGCGGTAATGCCCGATCCAAACGAACGGCAACTGGCCGAAATTGCAGTAACAACCGCTAAAACAGCCAAAGCTATTGTCGGAATGGATCCCCGTGTTGCCATGCTGAGTTTTTCGACCATGGGAAGCGCCCAGCATCCGTTGGTTGATAAAATGGCTAATGCCACACGCATTGCCCGCGAATTGGATCCGGAGTTGAAGATTGACGGTGAAATGCAGCTCGATGCGGCCTTAGTTGCCGAAGTCGGAAAGTTAAAAGCTCCGAACAGCGAGGTTGCCGGACGTGCCAATATTTTGGTTTTCCCCGGACTGGAGGCAGCCAATATTGGTTACAAGCTGGTGCAACGTCTGGGAAAAGCCGAAGCAGTGGGACCGGTTCTTCAGGGAATGGCTGCTCCGATCAATGATCTTTCAAGGGGATGTTCGGTGAACGATATCGTTAATATGGTGGCAATTACTGCCAATCAGGCAGCTGCTCTTTTCGAATCAAAATAATAACAGATCATACATTATGCCGAGTGAAGTAATTTACGAACCAATTGAAGAATTTGGTTTAAGTAAAAAAGATAGAAGCAAAACACTCTTTTCCAAAATCGGGGTGATTGGATGTGGCCTGGTCGGACAGAATATTGCTCGCGTAGCCAGTTTCTACGGAATAGAAGTTGTTTTTATTGAAGTGAGTGAAGATAAAATCAGGGAAGCCTACAAAAACATTGAAAAACTGCTTGACGAGCGGATTGAGCACTGGGGAATTACTCAGGGGGAAAAGCGCGCAAGCCTTTCAAGAATTAAAGGTTCTCTTGATTACAAAGACCTGAAAGGGTGTGATTTCGTGATTGAAGCTATTCGTGCTGTCGATCGTGGCGGAAAAATCAAGGAAAGAAAAGAAATTTTTCATAAAGTAGAAGAAGTCGTTGACCGGGATTGCATCATTGCAACCAATTCAACCACTATCGTCATTACCGAACTGGCCTCCGATCTGCAGTATCGCGACCGTTGTGTCAGTATGCATTTCTTTGTCAATTCGCAGGAAGCCCGTATTGTAGAAGTGGTCCGGGGACTGTATACCACCGACGAATCGTACCAGAAAGTGTGCAAGTTTGTTACCCTGATCAACCGCAAGATTGTTCCTGTTCAGGAGTCGGCAGGCTTGGTAAGCGTCCGCATGTTTGTGGTTGTGCTGAACGAAGCCTGTGAAATACTGATGGAAGGAATTTCAACCATCGACGACATTGACCAGACAATGAAAATTGGGCTGGGTATGAGGCTCGGCGTTTTTGAGGTTGCCGATAAAATGGGCCTCGACAAGATTATTCGTTGGATGGAAAACATCTACAATGAGTTTGGCGATATCCGCTACAAGCCTAATCCATACCTCCGCAAGCTGGTTCGGGCCAAACATTTGGGTATCGAATCCGGAGAAGGATTCTACAAGTACGACGAGCACGGAAAAAAAGTGGTCAGAGATACTGATTCGAATCAGTGTTATAATTAAATAAAACGAAATAGAATGAAAATTCTGGTTTTAAACTGCGGTAGCAGTTCCATCAAATATCAGCTTTTTAACATGACCGACCGTTCAGTTATTGCAAAGGGTGGCGTTGAAAAGTTGGGCATGAAGGGCAGCTTTCTGAAACATGTCCGTCAGGACGGTCAGGCAGTTGTCTTTGAAGGTGAGATCCTGGATCATAAAGTAGGAATTGAATACATTCTGGGGGTATTGACCAGCGAAAAACACGGCTGTATCAAGGGCCTTGAAGAGCTGGATGCCGTTGGTCACCGGGTAGTTCATGGCGGCGAGCGCTTCAATTCAAGTGCTTTGCTGACTGACGAGATTTTAGCCGAAGTCACCAAGTGTATTGATATTGCTCCTCTTCACAACCCGCCGAACCTCAAAGGAATAAGGGCGATGGAAGAACTGATTCCCGGAATTCCGCAGGTCGGGGTTTTTGATACTGCTTTCCATCAGACGATGGAGCCTAAAGCCTACATGTACGGAATTCCGTATGTACTCTATAAAAAATATGGTATCCGTCGGTATGGTTTCCACGGAACCAGCCACCGTTACGTGAGCAAACGTGCCTGTGAGTTGCTGGGTGTCGATTATCAGACCCAGAAGATTATTTCCTGTCATTTAGGGAACGGAGCTTCGGTTGCAGCCATTAAGAACGGGAAAGCGGTTGACACATCGATGGGGTTTACTCCAATCGAAGGATTGGTGATGGGAACCCGTTGCGGCGATTTGGATGTAGGAGTGGTGCATTACATCATGGAAAAAGAAGAAATCGGGATACGGTCGGCCAGCACGCTGTTTAACAAACACGCGGGGATGTTGGGTATCTCCGGAGTTTCGTCGGATATGCGCGAGATTGAAACTGCTAAGGCAAATGGTAATGAAAGAGCCAAACTGGCGCTTGATATGTACAATTACCGGGTTAAAAAATACATCGGTTCATACATTGCCGGTATGGGGGGCCTTGATATTCTGATTATGACCGGCGGAATCGGCGAGAATGCTGACACTACCCGCGAAGGTGTATTGAGTGATCTGGATTTTTTGGGAGTTTCTCTTGATGTTCAGAAGAATAAAGGCTTCCGGAGCGAAGGTATTATCAGTACTCCGGAATCGAAAGTGAAAATAATTGTCGTTCCTACTGACGAGGAATTAATGATTGCTCTGGATACGGAAGAAATCGTTTTTAGCCGTAATAAATCGTAGGTTCTGATTGAAAGCAATAAGAAGCCGGATCATTGCAGGATGTAACCTGTTGTGATCCGGCTTTAATTTATTTACCTGGCCATCATTTCCAGTCTGGCCATTTTTACTTCTTTCCAGATTCTGGTTTTAAGCCCCTCTCTCACTGCCAGTTGTGTGGTCAAGTCCATTTCTCCGCCCGAACCTTCCATAAATGCCGCTAACTGAGCAACATCTTTATACATGCTGAAGGTGATGTGGCTGCCGTAAGCTTCACTCCCCGAAGGTAAAATCGCACGAAGCAGTCCCCAGGTTCCTTTTTTTCCTGTGTTTACCATATCCTGATGCCAGGGTTTAAAAATTTCCGATTCAGCTTTTTCGTAACTGTCGTCTACTTGTTTCATGATATCCAGGGTAACCATTGTACCAATTTTCATCTGAAAGTCATCTTTGGTTTTGTCAACCTCTTTAAAAAGAACCTGATTGGCCATATCCCTTGATTTTACCGTTTTATCGAGCATGGCAGACAGTTCTGCTTCAGTTTTATCCGGATACGCTTTTTTTGCATAATTCATAACATCCAGTGAACCAATTGCCTGAAGCATGTTCTGAAGACTGGAGAAAAGTGTAACCGTCAGATATTGGGAACCTTGTTTGGTTCCGGATGGAGATAACGACCAGAGATCCCATCCCAGAATGGTTTTGTCGGCAACCCGTTGTTTGTGAATTCCTGACCAGAATTCTTCAACCTGCATATAATCAGACCCATTTTCGTCGTTGACCTGCATAAACTCAAACAGCAGGTACAGCTGCGAAGGTGTGTTTTGAGCTTTCAGGCTAAAACTCAATAAAATCATCAGACCTAATGTTAAAACTTTTTTCATCGGTTTCGTTTTTTTGATTGTTCATAATTGAAACACATTTATTCAATCTCCGGAAAAGAAGACTGAACTCAGTAACAGACTGATCGAACGAAATTTCTTGTGACGGTGAGACCAGCTCACCATTATTTTGATTTAACCCCGGAGGGAGGTTCTTTGAAGTTTTGTGTCTTATTTGCGCTGAATAACAGTGTTATGTGTCGTTGTAAGGGTTTGAATGCTGATATATACGGCTGTACGATACAAATTCAATTTAGTTATTATTTAAAGATATTTTTGTCTTAATTTATTTCAGGGAGAGGAGTTCTGATTCTTTTTTTTGACCGGCAACGGCGTTTGGACAGAATCGGATTTTTTTTGAATGCGAATCGGGAAACAGCAAATTGTCACTGTTTTTTCATGCTGACCGGTGATTTAATAGTAAACTTCTTTTCACGTGAACGTATTGAAATCTCCGCTGTTAAATAACATCGAACCTTTTGTTTTTCTTTGGTTTAAAAACATTTTCTGTTGTTGACCTTTGTTATGTATTTATCAGCCCCGAAATGGTAATTTTATCGGCTTATTAATTCTGATGTATGGAACTTAAAAATTTAGCCAATCTGTTTGAATATGCTAAAACCGCAGAAAAGCGGACGTTGGTGGCCGTAAATGCAGTTGATGTGCATAGTCTGGAGGCAATTGCAGAAGCGGTAAGGTTAGGAATGGTTTCGGCTGTTGTAACCGGAAATCCGGAGCAAATCCGGAGTCAATGTAAAAAACTTCGGATCGATGAGCAGTTTTTACGGATTGTTCCGGCAGAAACGGAAGAAGAGGCAGCAAGGCTGGGCACACAGCTGGTAAAAGAAACTCCGGGAAGCATTTTGATGAAAGGGCTGATCAGCAGTGATAAGTTTATGCGCGCCATACTCAATAAAGAAGTTGCATTGGTGCCTAAAGGCGGAGTACTGAGCCACGTTTCGGTGATTGATAATCCGAATTATCATAAATTGCTGATCGTCAGTGATGTGGCAATTATTCCGTATCCTACTGTCGTTCAGAAAATTGCCATGACTCAATACCTGAAGCAGATGGCTCTGAATTTGGGCATTTCCAGGCCGAAAATAGCGTTGATTGCACCGACGGAACAGGTTCTCCCGTCGTTGGTTTCGTGTACTGATGCGGTTGAGGTGATGAAAGCTGCTGAGAACGGACAGTTTGATCCGGCCATTGTTTTTGGGCCTATGGCTTTGGATGTGGCGATCGATCCGGAATCGGCAAAAATCAAAAATATAACTTCGGAAGTAGCCGGTGATGCCGACTGTCTGCTTTTCCCGAATATTGATGCCGGAAATGTCTTTTATAAAACGAATACCAAATTGTGTGGTGCCGATCAGGCTGCGGTAGTAATGGGCGCTGCGGTACCTGTCGTTTTGTCGTCGCGGGGCGACAGCATTCAAACCAAACTGAACTCTATTGTACTTGCAGCGTTGTTAAGCAAATAAAATTTTCTCATGAGCGATATTCAAATACTGGCCATTAATCCGGGCTCTACATCAACCAAGTTCGCCGTTTATTTCGGAAGTGAATGCAAACTGAAAAAAACACTGCGTCACTCCATCGAAGAACTGTCACTTTATGAAAACGTCATCGATCAGTTTGAATTCAGGAAAGGTTTGATTATCGATTCGTTGGTTGAAGAAGGATTTGATGTGGATAAAATTAAATACATCATAGGGCGGGGAGGGTTAACTTATTCGCTGAAATCAGGGGTTTACCTGGTTAATAACCGGATGATCGAGCATGCCCGTTCGGGCATTTACGGGCAACATGCCAGTAACCTCGGTCCGCTTATTGCCGATTATATCGCCTTACAAATCCCCGGAGCACGCGCTTATGTGGCCGATCCGGTTGTTGTTGACGAATTGGAAGAGATTGCACGTTTTTCAGGGCATCCGGCATTAGAGCGCCGTTCTATTTTTCATGCCCTGAATCAGAAAGCCACCGCCCGGATTCATGCCCGGAAAATCGGCAGGAAATACGAGAAGTTAAATCTGATAGTGGCTCATCTGGGAGGCGGAATTTCGGTTGGCGCACACCGGAAAGGGCGGGTGGTTGATGTGAACAATGCCTTGGACGGAGAAGGCCCGTTTAGCCCTGAACGCAGCGGTACCTTGCCTGCCGGTCAGCTCATCGACCTTTGTTTCAGCAAAAAGTACGGGCGCGATGAAGTTCGCCGTATGGTGCTTGGCGAAGGCGGATATGTAGCTTATCTGGGGACCAATGACGCGATGGAAGTAGAAAAACGTGCTCAGGACGGTGATGAGCTGGCAGTTAAAGTTCAGGATGCGCTGGGCTACCAGGTTGCCAAAGCAATTGGAGAAATGGCGGTTGTGCTGGATGGTTATGTTGATGCCGTCATACTTACCGGCGGACTGGCCTACAGCGAGTACCTGACCAAATACATCACTGCAAAAGTCGAATTTATTGCTGCGGTTCATGTTTATCCGGGCGAAGATGAACTGGAGGCGCTGGCCATGAATGCTTTGCGGGTTGCCTCAGGCGAGGTGGAGCCGCTGAGGTATCCGAACTGATTTTACGGTGGTTTATTTCTGAAGCTTTGTTCGTTGCATTTAGTGATTGTTGGATGTTCGTTGTAAAGATTTTTATCTTTATGGGCTAAACCAATATCGATAAAATCATGAAAGGATTTGCATTCCTGTTCCTTCTTTCCTTCTTCCTGGCCGGACAAACCAAAGCTCAGCGCGAGAAAGTGATCACCGATGAATCTAAAGTTCCGGAATATAATCTGCCCGATGTTTTGACCCGTTTCCGTGGTGGAAAAGTTAAAACTGAAAAGGCCTGGTTTAAAAAGCAGCGGCCTGAAATCCTGAAGTTATTCACTACCGAGGTTTACGGCCAGGTTCCCGGGCAATTGGATATTGCCGAAGTTAAAGTCTGGGAGAGTTCGGATGAGGCGCTAAACGGGCTGGCTCGCCGGAAGCAGCTCTCGTTGTTTTTCAGGAATAACGGACACAATCTGGAAGTGAATGTACTGATGTATTTACCCAAAACTACCGAAAAAGTACCTGTTTTTCTGGCATACAATTTCACCGGAAACCACGCGGTTAGCAACGATCCGGCTATCCGCCTTACTGAATCGTGGGTGGCAAACAATCCCTCAGTCGGAATCATCAACAACCAGATTACCGAGCAATCCAGGGCCTCTTCCGAAGATCGGTGGCCTGTCGAAGAAATTGTGAAATCCGGATATGGACTGGTTACGGTTTATTACGGGGATGTTGATCCGGACAAAAATGATTTCTCAGACGGTATTCATCCGTTTTTTTATCAGGAAAATCAAACTCATCCCCGATACAACGAATGGGGATCGATTGCTGCATGGGCCTGGGGCCTGTCGCGCGTTTTAGATTACCTGGAAACCGATCAGATGGTGGATTCGAAGAAAGTGGCTGTTCTTGGACATTCGCGTTTGGGCAAAACTGCTCTGTGGGCCGGAGCTACGGATCAGCGGTTTGCTATGGTGGTTTCCAATGAGTCGGGTTGCGGCGGTGCGGCCCTTTCTCGCCGTGAATTTGGTGAAACTGTTCAGATTATCAATACCTCATTTCCACACTGGTTTTGCGATAATTTTTTGAAATATAATGATAATGAAGAAGAACTTCCGGTTGATCAGCACATGTTGCTGGCTCTGATTGCTCCGCGTCCGTTGTATGTGGCCAGTGCCGAAGGCGACAAATGGGCCGATCCGAGAGGCGAATTCCTGTCGGCGAAGTATGCTTCTCCGGTTTATGAGTTACTCGGGAAGGAAGGTCTTCCGGCCAAAGAGATGCCTGAAGTTAACCAACCGGTAATGGGTACCATTGGTTACCATATCCGCTCCGGAAAACATGATCTGACTTTGTATGACTGGATACAGTATATCAGGTTCGCCGATAAGTTTTTAAAATGAAAAAGATCAGGCAATCTTTGAATTAAAAGTCTGACGGCCAGATACCGGAAAAATGATTTTCGGTGTGTCAGGCGATTGTTGGTTGCAAACGTTTTTCAGGATAGTGCAGGATTCCATTTGCAGCAAATTTTGGTTCCTTTGCCTGAAACCTTATTAAGAATCTAAATTTATGAATGAACGATACTTTCTGGCTTTCGATCTGGGCGCTTCCAGCGGTCGGGCCATCTTGGGAACTTTATTGAATGACAAACTGGAGCTGACCGAGATTCATCGTTTTGCGAACCAGATGCAACTAATTAACGGTCACTATTTCTGGAACATTTTCAGTTTGTTTGGTGAGTTAAAAACCGGTTTGAAAAAGTGTATTAAAGAGTTTGGAGTTCAACCCGAGTCAATTGGAATTGATACCTGGGGAGTCGACTTTGTTCACCTGAACAGAGAAGGAATGATTGTTTCGCTTCCGTTTGCCTACCGAGACCCGCGAACCAATACCTCGATGGACGATTTATTTCGTGTTATTCCGCAGGAAGAAGTTTATGCCCAAACGGGTATTCAGTTTATGCAGTTCAACAGTTTGTTCCAGTTGTTTTCGATGGTGAAAGACCAGTCGTCGCTTATGGAAATTACTGATTCAGTCCTGTTTATGCCCGATGCCCTGAATTACCTGTTTTCAGGAGTGAAAAAGAGTGAATTTTCAATTGCAAGTACCAGTCAGATGATTGTGCCGGGTACCTGTAAATGGAATGAGGAACTGATAAAAAAAGCCGGTATCCCGACTTCTGTACTTCAGGAAATTATTCTTCCGGGTACCATTCTTGGCACTATTCAGGATGAAGTGGCCAGCGAAACAGGCAGCAAACGGATTCCGGTGATCGCAGTGGCTGGTCACGATACCGCTTCGGCCATCGTATCGGTTCCGGTTGAGCGGGATGATTTTGCGTACATCAGCTCCGGAACCTGGTCGCTGATGGGGATTGAAAGTGAGCGTCCGATTATTTCGGAACAGACACGTTTGCTGAACTTCACCAACGAGGGTGGAGTAGACGGTACTACCCGTTTCCTGAAAAATATTATGGGCATGTGGCTTATCCAGGAGGTACAGCGGGTTTGGGAGAACGAAGGTACAGCCTACAGTTGGCCCGAAATGGTTGAACTGGCGCGAAAATCAGAGCCTTTTAAATTCCTGATCAATCCCGATGATCCAATGTTTTTGAATCCGAGGGATATGGTTCAGGCGGTGAGGGATTTCTGCTACCAGACGGCGCAGGGAACGCCGCAATCTCACGGGGAAACCATCCGGTGTATCTACGATAGCCTGGCCCTGAAATACCGTTTTACGCTGGAGCAGATTCAGGATGTTTCGGAACGGCCGGTTGAGGTGATTCATATCATTGGCGGTGGTGCGAATAATCACTTCCTGAATCAGTTGACTGCTGATGCCACAGGTTTGCAAGTGGTTGCCGGGCCTACCGAAGCAACGGCAATCGGTAATATTCTGATTCAGGCCAAAGCGCTTGGTTATGTTGGTTCTGTGCCTGAAATCAGGAAAATAGTTGCCGGTTCATTTGATCTGGTTCAGTTTATTCCTTCTTCGGAAATCGACTGGGACGAGGCTTATAACCGCTATTTGCGGATATTGCTTTAAAATGATCCGGAGGTCAGGAGACGGGGATAATGAAGTCTTTGCTTTTTTATCCGGGACGACACTGCGTTTCCGGAAGCAGCGAAAAATAAATTGATTCTGGTCGGTGCAACTTTTTGATATTCAGAAGTGCCGAATGGTTTATTTTTCTGATAAGTTTGTATATTGAATCTGATTTTGAATAGTTTCACACAGGAAAACGGACTGCAAAATGGTAACAACAGGAACCACTAAAGGGTGTGCTGCAAGTAAAACTGAATCTTTATGCTCCGCCCTTTGTAATAAAAAGTTTTTTATCCTCCTCGCAGCGCTTGGCAGTATAGCCCTGATCAAGGTTTTTATTATCGTTTATTTTCAGATTGACCTGCATTCGGAAGAAGCACAGTATTGGGTCTGGAGCAAAAATATGCAGTTTTCGTATTATTCCAAACCGCCCCTGATAGCCTACCTGAACTGGCTTTCGACCTCGATATTTGGAGATACGCTGCTGGGAATACGTATTAACGGAATTCTCATTGGATTTTTTGTTTCGCTTGTTTCTTACTTTTTTGCCTGGGAGCTGTTTAAAGATATCAATACCGCAATCCTCGCCTCCATGGCGACTTGTGTTTTCCCGTTTCAGGTTAGTATTTCGGCGTATTTTTTAACCGATACGCCGTTGCTTTTGTTCTGCCTATGTGCAATGTTCTTTTTCTGGAAAGCCTTAGAAAGCCGGAAGAGGCTCTGGTGGATCTTGTTTGGTCTCAGTGTCGGATTCGGATTGCTATCCAAATATGCCATGTTCATGCTGCTTGTTCCCATGTGTTTGTTTGCCTGGCGACATCACCGGGATGTATTCCGGACGAAGTATTTTTATCTGTCATTGCTCATCGGGTTGGTAATGTTTTTCCCGGTTATTTGCTGGAATATCAACCAGGGAGGAGTTGGCGCATTGCATGTTGTAAATCTTTCAGGTGCTAATAATCAGCAGCATTCCGGAGTGGCGGTGGTTTCCAATATATTCGTTTTTGCGTTGGGGCAACTAGCCATCTTGCTGCCTTTTTATCAGTACCGGCAGTTGTTCCGGAAAATCGGGGGGAAAAGGCTTACGAAAGAGGAAGAATTTCTGTTGCTCCCGGCAATCAGCATTTTTCTGGTTTTTGTGGTGGTATCGGCATTGCGCGAATCGGAGGCATACATCAATTGGGCAATGTTTGCCTATATGGGTATCCCGTTGGTGTTTGCCCGGTGGATTTCGGACGAAAAAAAAATAAAGGCGGGTTTACGGATTGTTGCCCTGATGGGTTTTGTTTGGCTTTTGTTCGCCGGGTTAAGTTCTTCGGGAAACAAACTTCTGGCGCTTGGCAAGTATAGCCCTGTCCGAAAGGTGATTGGCTGGAGTCAGCTGGCTGAAAAGGTTGATGCGCTGAAGGAGACAATTCCGGCAGGCAAATCGTATGTTTTTTCGACCAATTATCACATTACATCCGAAATGTGGTTTTACCTGAAAGGTCAGGCTCCGACTTATTACCTGAACCTCAACTCGCGCATGACTCAATATGATCTCTGGCCGGGAATTGAGCAATTTGTTAATACGGACAAAATCGGGCTGTATGTTTCCCGTGAGAAGATTTCATCACAGGTTCAGGATGGTTTTTCTGCTTTGCTGAAGGCTGACTCCTGTCAGATTTATTACCAGGGAAGTTTTGTTGATACCTACTACATTTATTTGCTGCAAG
Organism: Prolixibacteraceae bacterium; assembly: GCA_016788685.1. GTDB lineage: Bacteria > Bacteroidota > Bacteroidia > Bacteroidales > Prolixibacteraceae > Aquipluma. Next base: position 11,708 of record JAEUSS010000158.1, read on the forward strand.
GACAGAAAGGGTTTCGGAAACAACATTCCTCGCATTGACAATATGGTGTAATCTTAAGTCTTTGGATGAATCTCTCTGCAAAGAATAAACGAGTCATCGGGCAACTCGAAGTTACCCCGATAAATGAAGGGCGATACTTTTGTTTGGATACACTCATTAAAAAAGACCTTGCCGTTTTAGGACAAGGTCTTTTTCATTCTAAAGCAATTTAATCGCTATTTTTTCTTCTTATTCTGTTCTTCGTTCGAAATGGATTCGCGCATGGACGTGTCGGCCATGATGTTTTTGTATTTCATATAATCCATGATTCCCAGATTTCCGCTCCTGAAAGCTTCGGCGATAGCCATCGGAATCTGAGCTTCGGCATCAATAACCTTAGCGCGGGCCTCCTGTGCTTTGGCTTTCATTTCCTGTTCGAGGGCGACAGCCATTGCACGGCGCTCCTCAGCTTTAGCCTGAGCGATGTTTTTGTCGGCCTCAGCCTGGTCCATCTGCAGTCCGGCACCGATATTTTTACCGATGTCGATATCGGCGATGTCGATCGAAAGAATTTCAAAAGCAGTTCCGGCATCCAAGCCTTTTCCCAACACTACTTTTGAGATCGAATCCGGGTTTTCAAGCACTGCTTTATGAGTGTGTGACGATCCGATGGAAGATACAATACCTTCGCCAACGCGGGCCAGTACGGTTTCTTCACCGGCTCCCCCCACCAGTTGTTTGATGTTGGCACGAACGGTTACCCTTGCTTTACAGATCAGCTGGATGCCGTCTTTAGCTACCGCAGCAAC
>JAEUSS010000190.1 GCA_016788685.1 Prolixibacteraceae bacterium
CCAGAGAAAACCTTTTTTAGTGTCGAGCCAGTCAACAAAACGACCGGCAAACAACATGCTGACGGCATAAAAGATTGAGAAAAGAGCGGTAATGGTACCATAATCATTATTGGTCCAGTGAAACTCGGGTGCAATGAAATCTTTCCATGTCAATGACAAAACTTGCCGGTCAAGATAATTGATCGTTGTTGCGAAAAAGAGCATGGAGCAGATCACCCACCTGTAGTTTGTCTTCTTCCCGCTGGTTGTTGTAGAATGCATAATTTAGATTTATTGGTTGAAGAAATTAGTTTACTCAAATAATCATCGAAATTTGTTAACCATTGCAAGCACTTCCCTGCACTTTCCGGAGATAAAAGTCCAGTCTTTGCTTTCAATCACATCTTTCGGGAACAGTTGCGACCCCATCCCGACACAGTGAACCCCTGCTTTAAACCAGCCCTTCAGGTTAGCTTCGTCAGGCGAGACGCCTCCGGTGGGCATGATGCTGGCCCAAGGCATCGGGCCTTTCACTCCTGAAACAAAATCAGGACCTCCAACCGATGAACCGGGGAATACCTTGACGACTTCAGCGCCCAACTCGTGAGCACGGTTAATTTCGGTAACCGAACCGCAACCCGGGCTCCAGGCTATTTTGCGACGGTTGCAGAAACGGGCGGTTTCCTCGTCAATCAACGGCGACACAATGAAATTTGCGCCCAACTGGATGTAGAGCGCGGCAGTTGCACTGTCAATCACCGAGCCTACCCCAAGAATCATTTCCGGAGTTTCGCCGACTGCCCATTTCGACAATTCAGCAAACACTTCGTGGGCAAAATCACCGCGGTTGGTAAACTCAAAAACCCGGACACCGCCATAGTAACAGGCTTTTACAACCTGTTTGCACACATTGGTGTCTTTATGGTAGAATACCGGAACGATGCCGGTTTCTTTCATTTTTAATGCTACTTCAATTCTGGTAAAACGAGCCATACTTTATAAATTGTTGCGGATTTCGGGTTACGAGTTCCGCGTTTATTATCTTTTGGTTATTGGAAACGGGCTATTCATTATTGGCTATCAGGCAAGTCCCGACATCGGATTTTCAACACCCGTTATCCAAATTCACTATCTCGCTACACGTCCGGAAGCGTCGCCGCCCATCAGTTTTTCAACTTCATCAACGGTTACCTGATTATAGTCGCCGTAGATGGTATGTTTCAGGCACGATGCGGCCACTGCAAAGTTCAGGGCTTTCTGGTCATCATCGGCATAAGTCAGCAAACCGTAAATCAGGCCTCCCATGAATGAGTCGCCGCCGCCAACACGGTCAACAATGTCGGTAATCTGGTATGTTGGAGCTTCGAACAAGGTTTTACCATCCCAAAGTACACCCGACCAACTGTTGTGATTGGCATTGATTGATCCGCGTAAAGTAGTAATTACCTTTTTACAACGCGGAAATTTTGCCATAATCTGCTTTGAAACAGACTCATAAGCAGCGGCATCCACGTGCCCGCCGGTTACGTCAACACCTTCAGGCTTAATGCCAAGAACTTTTTCAGCATCTTCCTCGTTGCCTAAGATCACATCGGTTCCGGCTACCAGAGCGGGCATTACTTCGCCGGCCTTTTTGCCGTAATTCCAAAGGTTTTTCCGGTAGTTCAGGTCACACGAAACAGTGATTCCTTTTTCGTTGGCTTTCCGGATAGCTTCCAGGCATACATCGGCGGCTCCCTGTGAAATTGCCGGAGTAATTCCCGTCCAGTGAAACCAGTTTACACCTTCAAAAACCTTGTCCCAGTCGATCATTCCTGATTTAATTTCTGAAACAGCCGAATGGGCGCGGTCATAAACCACCTTACTGCCACGACTGACAGCGCCGGTTTCGAGGAAATAAATTCCGATACGGTCGCCGCCATAAACAATCTGGTCAACGCCCACACCATATTTTCTCAAGTCCATCACACAACTCTGCGCAATGTCATTTTCAGGCAAACGGGTTACAAAATCAACCGGGATACCAAAATTGGCGAGCGAAACAGCAACGTTGGCCTCACCACCGCCAAAAGTAGCCGTTAAATGATCAGTCTGACTGAACCGCAAATACCCCGGAGTGGCTAATCTCAGCATGATTTCGCCAAATGTTACAACTTTCATTTTATATTGTTTTTGAATTATGCAATCGATTGCAAATCTAATCTTTTTATCAAATCAACCTAGCAATATCTCTTTCAAAAGGCTAAAAAACGATGATTTTTAAAAATTAAAATAATTTTTCGCGTTATTGAAGCTGATGTTTTCAACCATTTGCCCAAGCAATTCCATGTCATTCGGAATTTCACCATTCTCTACATCGTTACCTAAAATATTACACAGCGTACGACGGAAATATTCGTGGCGGGTATATGAAAGAAAACTTCGCGAATCGGTCAACATGCCCACAAACCGGCTCAGCAAGCCCAGGTTCGATAAGGCATTGATCTGTTTTTCCATGCCGTCTTTCTGATCCAGGAACCACCATCCGGAGCCATATTGAATTTTTCCGGGGATGCTTCCGTCCTGAAAATTCCCGATCATGGTGGCATACAATTCATTATCTCTCGGATTCAGGTTATAAAGAATGGTTTTGGTCAGCTTATTTTCGGTATCAAGCCGGTTAAGTAACTTCGACAACGGCTCGGCAACCGGCTTGTCGCCGATCGAATCGAATCCGGTATCAGGCCCCAATTGGTTAAACAACCGGGTGTTATTGTTGCGCAACGCTCCAATATGAAATTGCTGTGCCCAACCCCTCGAATGATCCATTCGCCCGAATTCATAGAGCATGCACGATTTAAATTTCTGAATTTCTTTTGCTGTAAGCCGGTATCCTGCCCTGATTTTCAAAAATGCAGCATCGATTTCATCTGCCGTGTAATCTTCTGCAAAAGCAGTATCCAAACCATGATCCGACAGGCGGCAGCCATTTTCGTGAAAGTATCGGTGCCTTTTATTGAGCGCGATCATCAGCTCGTCAAAAGTGTTGATGTCCATTTCGGAAACTGCGGCCAACTGATTGATGTAGGCATTGTAGAATACCGGGTCCTCAACCGTCATTGCCTTGTCGGGGCGCCATGCCGGCAAAACTGCAACTTCAAACCCGGAAGCTTTAATCTGGCGGTGATACCCGAGGGTATCTACCGGGTCGTCAGTGGTACAAATGGTATGGACATTAGCCATCCGTATAATCCCACGGCAGCTGTATTCCGGAGTTTGCAATTTTGCATTGCAGGCATCGTAGATTTCGCGGGCGTTTTTAGGACTTAAAACTTCGTTGATTCCGAAGAACCGCTTCAGTTCGAGATGAGTCCAATGAAACAGGGGGTTACGCAAAGTCTGAGGTACTGTTTCCGCCCACTTTTCGAATTTTTCCCAATCCGAAGCATCTCCGGTACAATATTTCTCAGCAATTCCGTTGGTACGCATTCCGCGCCATTTGTAATGATCGCCGGCCAGCCAGATCTCTGTGATGGTGTTAAACTTCCGGTCTTCAGCTATATCTTTGGGATTGATGTGACAATGATAGTCGAAGATGGGCATTTTTGCCGCATGCCCGTGATATAATTTCTGCGCAGTTTCGGTCTGCAACAGAAAATTCTCGTCCATAAATGATTTCATATCAGTTTGATTTTGAGTTTACTTCTTAACAAAAGTGCCTAAAATCCGGAGTCTATGGTATCCGGAGTAATAAAAACACCAGGCGCTTTAGCACATTTTAGGCACTCCGGACTTTCTACAGGTTGAATAACCGTTTCAGATGCCGGTCGTATATATTTTCTTCCACACAGGCGCCAACCACATCAGCATGCTTTTTAAGCAAGTCGGCATACCGGGGCCCCATTTCCGAAGCGACTTTATAGCCAACATGGATCAACTGGCGTAAATTGGGATTATAATCCGGATGTCCCGGAATATGGCGCAACGCATTGGCAAACTTTTCGCTTGTCCAACCAGCAACTTCTTCCGCCGAAGGCAGTTTCGTTTCATCAATATCAATCACATCGGCATACGGAGCGCAAAGTTCGTCTTTCCGGCCCAAAGCATCGGTATAAATAAATTTGGCTGCCTCAAGCGCTTCGCCACCGGCAACAGCCAAGCCGATTACTTCCTCAAGCCAGGTTGTTCCGGCCGTTTTC
>JAEUSS010000193.1 GCA_016788685.1 Prolixibacteraceae bacterium
ATGCGACAGGAATGTATTCGTCTTGACTGTTTAATTCACAAAAGACCAAAAATTTGTGATGTGCTCTTGGAAAGGCAGAATTTTTGTCAGAATTATGATTTCCTACACACCGAATAGAATCAACTGTTGGATCTCCACAGACAGAAAGATTTCCCATCGGTTCTCTAAATTGATGTCTTTCAAGGTTACATTTCAGTCCATCATATAATTTTCTCAAAGAAGCTTTCCATGTTTTTTGATTGGGACTATCAATGTCTGGACGTAAAAAATCTTCTTTTTGAACCACTATTTGAACATTGTCACATTTTGATAATGCTTTTAAAATAGGAGTTGATGTCAGCCAAGCAATACAACCGAATATAGCACCTTTTTCAAATTTTTTAATTGTGTCAATTAGACGTGGCTCAAGATTTTTCAAAATTACTTCTACACTGTCAAAATGCGGCTCATGTATGACAGCCGAGTAGTCCTTTAGTGATTCATAATCAGAACCATCAACTTCGATGGAAAGTTCGTTTAGATTTATCTTTGTCATTGCTATTATATTTATACTTAATGATATTGCTCTGTGGCCCACTACAATAACCGCTAACTAGGAAGTATAATCAAAGATATAGTACTTTTCTAATTCATTCCTGCTAATCAGTGCTTTTGTTTAATATTTTGCACATCACGTTAACTAAAGCACGTGTCAACCTAGCAGTCGAGGTGTCTCGCAGCCTTTGTCTTATTCATTTCCTTATTGATTGACCTATGAAACAGGTTTGCAGCAATTTCAAGGACTTTACCTTTATATTCAGCCTTGTTCTGAGCTGAAGTTCGCCGATTAACTCAGCTATGTGAACAGTTTCATGCTTGATGTAAGCAGGTTCAGAGTGCCGCTAATTGTTTTTGTCATCAATAATTTCGATCTGATCAAAGTTACGAAGTATCAAAAGATGATGCTCAATGCTATAAAACATATACTGAATACAAACTACCCGGTTCCCCGTTCCCTAGTTCCCTTGATGAACCACCTCTCTATAATTCAAGTAACCGGGAACTTAACCGGATGTTGGGAATGGCTCTGAGTGTGTATGGATCGAAGGTATATTTTGCACCTGATGTGTGCTTATAATTTCAGACGCTAGTCATATGATTCCTCGTCCTAAGGGTCAGAATCGGAGTTGTTCCATTCACTGAAAACACTGCTATTGGTGGTAAAATCACGTATAAATCTACTGAAATTTCTGGGTTGCACATGAAACAGCCCACCTCATGTACATTATCCCCCGGTTAATTCTAATGCGAAAGTCGATTTTAAAGTGGTCTCCCCCGGTACCCCCTTGAATAATACTTTAATTTATTTCAGTTCGAAATCAACCTACACTAAACTGTCGATCTGAAGCCACCAGTAGCAAAAAAGAAAGCCCCATCTGGTGGAGACGGAGCTTCTGTTGTTCGTGGATATAAGGTGTCCAGAAAATTGCAGAAAACCTCTAATAGCAGCAACATTATGTAGAATTATGGACGCTTATTTATGCTGTCTTGGGTTGGTTAACCTCAGCTTTGGATGTCTGCTCTAAATAGCTTTGGAGTGGTCGGACGTCTCGCTTTACCTATTTCATAGCCCCATTCCAGCACATTGGTCTGTTGATTCGTTTTACGCTTTTCTTCCCCAGTTTCGAAAAAGAAAGTAATATCAGTAGATTTGGGTGAACCTAGATTCTTTCCTTGGTAAAGTGGACGTAGTAAATCACAAATCGCTTGTCTAGAGTAGAACTCTCCTTCAGTAAACAGTTTTGCAACTATTCTTTTCAAAGCATCTTTAGTATTGAATACATCTAATTCCTGCTGAAGTTTCTTCATACCCCTTTTACTTGCTGTTATCATCTTTTCAGAACCCACTTTCGTGTAAGCATCTTTAAGAATGGGGTACTCTTGTTCAATCATTTTTAAAGTTCGTTTTTCACCCTCGGATTCAGATTCATCATCATTAACTTTCTCATTTAGTTGTGCATATCTCTCAGCAACTTCACTTAATGGTTGCTTTCTTAAGTATGTCAATGCACTGTTTTCTACATTTCCACTTTCTATCTCGGTGACGCTCGCATGCTGTTCTATTGTATTAATCACCTTCATCTTATCGTTAAATGTTGTGGTGATATAGTTCTGATACCTTTTAAGCTTTATTGCATCAAAATCCACTTTGATAATCGGTTCTTCTTCAGAGTCGTCTAGTTGAAGCAGTCCATGTTCAAAATCAATAGTAAACCGTTTCAACATTGCTTTTTTCTCCTCTACCCTACATCTACCGTAGCCACTAATTAGAGCATTTACCTCTTTAATATCATTTTGTAGCTCGTTTTCAAGTTCTTCATCAGATTTTCCGTAAGCAGAAGTATTGTAAATGAATAGGATCGTATTCTTAAGCTTATTTTCAGGAGTCCTAATTCTACCAGCGATTTGCGGTAGGCTAACATTCATATCCAGAAGCGTGTTTTTAGAGCTAACCCTACTCACTACGACTGAGAGTGCCGATTCTGAATAGAAGTCCACTCCTTCAAAGGCTTTCGACGTCACAAAAGTGAATAATTTGTTGGGTGAACTTGCATGGACTATTTCTACATCGGAAGACTCAATTCCGAACGCCTTAGCTAATACATTTCTATTGCTATAATTATCTGCAACAATGATCTTGCATTCTTCCTGGCTGAGTTTGCAAGTGCTAATTAATGTTGCTATATCGGTGACACTGTTTATAAAGAATATCAACTCATTGGCTTCAATCGTTTCTCTATTTTCGGTTGTTACATCAATTCCTCCTTCGAGTTTAAAACCATTGATAAGTTTAGATGCTGCACCTAGGGGAGATGTCTGCATACTTGTAAGAATCTGAGCACCAACACCGCTACTCCATTCATACTCAACGTATTTGAATTGCAAAAGAGCCTCCGGAGTAAATTCAGCGGGCAATGGGGTTGCAGTGATGAACTGTGCATTATCAAATTCGCTGAAAAGGTTTGTAAGCTGCGTTATAGCTTTCTCCCGATAAGAAAGTGCAGTCATAAGCATGTGTACTTCATCCACAGCTAAAACGTATTTACTTCCCACATTCTGCTTTTCAATTCGGCATAAAGCTTTGTATAGATTGGATGTTTGGTCATATACAGATATGAACTTAGGTACAATAACACGTTGCAGATAATCTTTTATCACATCATCTTTTGTTCCTGCTTCATACCACAGAACCTTCCCTACATGTCTTTGAGCAGTTGATTTATCATGACACAATTCATTAGTCGGGCATGATAATATCATCGGTTGGTTATTCTCCAATAATATTGTTGTTGCACCACATCCGGTAAGACCTTTGGATATTATCGAATTTGGTTCAAATTCTGTAAGGAATGCTTCCACGCCCCTTTCGCTATCTTCTCCAAAGAATCTGTGGTTAGCTGGGACTATTACTTTCTTGTAGCTTTTGAAATCGTTGTTCATTGTCATCTTGTACTAAAATCGTTCTTAACTCGTTTAGATTACTGATTTTAAATACAAGGAGTCTAAATACTTTCGATTGGGTATTTCCGGGTAGCAATTCACATAACCGGAGCCAATCTTCTTTAGTTTCTGGTGTCAATCGGAATTCAACACGCTCTGTTTTCCGTTTCATTAGAATTGATTTTGTTTAAATTTAGCCTTAATGGTATCTAAATACCATATTTGATAAACTTTTAGTTCTCTCAAATTATAGTACATTCTGAGAAATTTGTACGGTATTATTAGATATTTCTTTATTAAGCAAGGCAAGAATTCTGATAGTTGGTGATTGACGATACTGTGAAGGGGTTTTAGCCTTCATCCGAACACAAATTTATTTTCTGCACCGGAAAAGTAAATGATGTACAAGCCGAATGAATTATTTATCTCTGGCATTCGGTCATTGACTTTACCTTCACAGCTAAAAATTGGTTGTTTATCGGATGGAAGCCGTAGGTGTATTCAGTGATCTCGCTATGGTATCGTTTGACAATGACTTTTTTATTAATGCGACGGAGATATACACAGCTGCCGGTAAATCGCAGCAAAGTTTCGATCAGTTTAAGAAACGTACATTGGTGCCTAGAGCTCAAAAGTTGATTGATAAGGGTGCAATAGCGAAACCACAAAATGTTGTTTCGGGCTCTGAGGTGCTTTTAACTATAGATGATCTGATTATCTCCAGAAAGGGTGGAAAAGACCTATCAGAGCAGGGAACTTGGATTCACCCCAAGCTGCGGATGGTTTTCACACGGTGGATAAGTGAAGACTTTGACATCTGGTGTGATAGGCCAATAGTGAGTCCATACTTTGTGGACTTGGTCCTAGAGGTGCCTGAAATGATAATTTACCTGGGTATTGTTTTTCTTAGTGGTAAACGTCCATAATCCCAAAGTGTGATGATCTATGATAGTCAAGCACTTATCGGAAACTTGCGATTAAGTGGTGTTTACGTCCATCTCAGCAAAATGAGGAGTTGGCGATTAAAGTACCTGTAGCCATAGGTTTTCTAATTGTTGATGTATAGGTAGGTCTAGGCTATTATCCGCAAATTGAGACGTTTTAATAACATTTGTCACTTGATTTCTAAATGCCGACATTCATCCAGACTATTACCGATTCATACCTGCAAAGGTGGTTGGTTCTATGTTGTATTCTCGATTGAGACTTTTCCACCAACCTAAAAGCAAAGTGAAATACTGAATCGGTTTAGGACGTGCGCACGTTCGATTTTGCTTGTAATCTTCTTGCTTCTGCTATGTGTAGTATTAGAAGGCACATATTACTGTCCGGGGGCTACTCTTTCTCTATCGTTTTTATAGGATATCGAAAACCTATAAAACCGTTTGGCCGTATCGCATTGTAGTTAGGTGCTGATCTATTCTCACATAATACGAATTGCTAAAACAGCAAACCCCAAGGCTGCCTTAGAATTCGGTATTATATGGAATATCTCTTAGCTTGCTATTATTTTCTGCTCGATGTTGGTAAGATCTGTTATCCACATCATCTCTCTAGCTGCAAAATTTTGCACAAAGAATGTCATTGACGTTCATTTCTTCGTTTTGAACCTTATTCTCCAATCGTGAATACGGTTGCCGAAGTGCTATCTAATGCTATGAAAGGCTAGGTGAAAATGCCGAATGTTGGTACTTTTGTTGGTACGTTAAAATAAAAAAGCAGCTACAACTTAATGTAACTGCTTGATTTTCAAGTGGGCCCAACTGGGCTTGAACCAGTGACTCCCTGATTATGAGTCAGGTGCTCTAACCGACTGAGCTATAGGCCCTGAAATATCTTGATGGTTTTTTTTATTCTGTTCAGGTCAAAATTTAATGATCGTATCAGAACGTAAATTTTTCGGAGTGCAAGTTTACAGAATTCATCGAAATTTAACAAGCAAAATAATGAAATTTCACGTGTTTATATTTTCGGGGGAGCGTTCCGAGACTACATCGCCATTTTGTTCCGGGTCACGCTGTGAATTAGCAAAGCGGAATTCCCGGAGTTTTCTTTTAATCAATTCATTTCTTTCGAGTCAGCTTCCGGAGTAATTACCGAAGTGTCTTCGGCGATTGCCTCGTCTGGTTTGGCTTCTCCCTTTTCGTCAAGCGAGTTGAATTGTTTTCTGTAGAAAATGATAATAGAGAAGATTCCGACTGAAATGGCCGAATCGGCAATGTTAAAGACTGGGCGGAAAAACTGGAAATCACTTCCTCCGGCAAAAGGAACCCAGTCGGGATAAACGCCCGAAAACAGAGGAAAATAAAACATGTCGACAACGCGGCCGTGCAAAAAGGTAGCGTAACCGCCGCCTTCAGGGAATAAGGTGGCTACTTGCCCGTAGCTGTCGTTGAAAATCAGTCCGTAGAAAGCGCTGTCGATGATGTTTCCGATGGCTCCTGCAAAGATTAAAGAAACGCAGGCAATGAAGCCCATCGGCAAGTCTTTTTTGACCAGTTTTAGGATGTACCAGCCGATACCGAATACCGCAACAACCCTGAACAGGCTCAGGAACATCTTTCCGTATTCGCCGCCAAATTCGAATCCGAAGGCCATCCCGTTGTTCTCAACAAAATGAATCATGAACCAGTTACCGATGACAGAGAATTCTTCACCGAGGGTCATATTTGTTTTGATCCAGACCTTCAGAATTTGGTCAACCAGCAGAACCAAAACAACAATGAGTATTGACTTTTTTAATTTAGACATGCTTCGTATTTATAAAAAAATGATTGGAAGAATTGCTCTTCCAATCATTTCGGGCCATATTGTTACAAATTTTACTTTTGACTGTTTTTAGCATCGATGCTAAGTGTGGCATGTGGCACAGCGCGCAGGCGCTCTTTGGAAATCAGTTTACCTGTTTCGCGGCAAATGCCATACGTTTTATTCTCAATACGGACTAAAGCGGCCTGCAGATACTGAATAAACTTCTGCTGGCGCTGAGCCAGTTTTCCGGCTTCTTCTTTCGATAGTGTCGCAGCTCCTTCTTCCAATACTTTAAAGGTTGGGGAAGTATCCTGTGTGTCGTTCCCATCGCTCTGGGTTATGGAGCTTTTGTACATTACATAGTCCTTCTGGGCTTTCTCCAGTTTTTCAAGAATTATCGCCTTAAATTCCTGTAACTCCTCATCCGAATATCTGTTTTTCTCACTCATAACTTTAAGCTTTAGTTCTGTGCCTGATTAAGCTTTTACAACTTACCTCAGACTCTAAAAGTATAAAAATATTTCTAATTCAAACAGGCTTTTAAGCATTCCGGATTCTTTGTCGATTACGAACTCTTAATCACCTGAATCCGTGCTTCAACATCAGCATCAATCTCAACTAAATGTGAGTTTGAAGCATCAAGTTGGTCAACAATAAGTAATTCAGAAGCAAGTGTTTGATTGCTTATATAGTCGGTAAAATTGGCTACAGCCAAATTATAAAATTCATGTTTCTGTATCTTCAGGACGATACGGTCGGTTACTTCAAAGTCGCTGTCCTTCCGGATATTCTGAATTTTGTTGATAAACTCGCGGGCAATACCTTCCTGTTTTAATTCTTCACTCAGGTTGATGTCGAGTGCGATCGTCAGGCCGCCTTCGCTGGCAACCAGCCATCCCGGAATATCTTCAGTCTGTATTTCAACATCTTCCAGGCTCAACGAGATCAGTTCGCCGTTGATGTTCAGCTGATGTGTGCCCGTCTTTTCAAACTGGCTGATATCGTGCTGATTAAATGCAGCAATTTCCGTTGAAATCTGCTTCATTGCCTTTCCGTGTTTGGGCCCCAACGTTTTGAAGTTGGCTTTTATTTTTTTACTGATGATTCCTTCCGAATCGGTCAGGTATTCCACTTCTTTCACATTAACTTCTGAAAGAATGATCGTTTTTACTGAATCAAATTGATCCTGAAAATCTTTATTCAGCACAGGGACCATGATTTTAGCCAAAGGCTGACGAACCTTCAGCTTTTCTTTGCGGCGCAGAGCCAAAATCATCGATGAAGCTTTTTGCGCCAAATCCATTTTTTGTTCCAGGTCGGTGTTGATCATAGACTCGTCACACGATGGGAACCCGGCTAAATGCACACTCTGATCGGCTTCTTTAGCGGTGATTTTATTCAAATCGGAGTAAAGCAAATCGGCATAGAACGGTGCGATTGGTGCCATCAGTTTGGCAACGGTGTTCAAACAAGTATACAGCGTTTGATAGGCCGAAATTTTGTCTTTATCGTATGATCCGCCCCAATAGCGTTTACGGCTCAGGCGAACAAACCAGTTACTCAGATTTTCCGACACAAACTCTGAAATAGCTCGTCCGGCGCGGGTTGGTTCGTAGCTTTCGTAGCTTTCGCCTACTTCTTTCACCAGCGAGTTGAGTAATGAAATGATCCAACGATCAATTTCGGGGCGTTCATTGACCGGAATTTCTTCTTCGGAATAAGTAAAGCCATCGATGTTGGCATACATCGCGAAGAAGTTGTAGGTATTGTACAATGTTCCGAAGAATTTGCGTTTCACTTCGTCAACTCCGGCCATGTCGAATTTCAGGTTGTCCCACGGCTGCGAGTTGGTGAGCATATACCAGCGCAGCGGGTCAGACCCATTATCCTCGATGGCGGCAAACGGCTCGATGGCGTTGCCCAAACGTTTTGACATTTTGTTGCCGTTTTTGTCGAGCACCAGACCGTTCGAGATGATATTTTTGAACGAAACCGATTCGTCAATCATCGTTGCAATGGCGTGCAGCGTGAAGAACCAGCCGCGGGTTTGGTCAACACCTTCGGCAATGAAATCGGCCGGGAAAACCTCGTTGAATTTTTCCTTGTATTCGAACGGGTAGTGGCGTTGCGCATAAGGCATAGCTCCCGAATCGAACCAAACATCAATCAGGTCGGGCTCGCGGAACATTTTCTTTCCTGAAGCTGAAACCAGGACAATGTCGTCAACAAACGGACGGTGCAGGTCGATCTTTTCGTAGTTTTCCTTCGAGTTATTGCCCACTTCGAAGCCTTCGAAAATATTTTTATCCATCACTCCGGCAGCAACTGCGGCTTTAATTTCGGCCATCAGTTCTTCGGTTGAGCCAATACATTTGGCTTCCGAACCGTCTTCGGTCCGCCAGATCGGGAGCGGAGTTCCCCAGAAACGCGAGCGGCTCAGGTTCCAGTCAACCAGGTTTTCGAGCCAGTTCCCGAAACGTCCGGTTCCGGTTGAGGCTGGTTTCCAGTTGATGGTATTGTTGAGCGCGATCATTTTATCTTTTACCGCGGTGGTACGGATGAACCACGAATCCAGCGGATAATACAGGATCGGTTTGTCGGTTCTCCAGCAATGCGGATAGTTGTGCACGTGTTTTTCAACCTTGAAGGCTTTGTTCTCTTTTTTCAGCATCACACAGATGTCGATGTCGAGCGTGGCATCGTCTTCGGTGAGCGTATCGTCGTAAGCGTTTTTCACGAAACGTCCGGCGTATTCTGAATACGCTTCCACATTCACATATTCCGAAACAAATTCAGGAGACATGTTTTCAACAAGGAACATCCGCCCGTTGCGGTCAACCAGCGGCTGGCGTTTGCCTTCGCGGTCATCAACAATCAGTGGCGAGATGCCGTTTTGTTTGGCAACGCGGTCGTCATCAGCACCAAAAGTCGGGGCGATGTGTACGATACCGGTACCGTCTTCAGTTGTAACAAAGTCTCCGGTAATCACGCGGAACGCATCGCCTTTGGGTTTCACCCAATTGATCAGTTGCTCATATTTCACGCCTTCCAGTTCAGTTCCGGCGTATTCGGTCATCACTTTATACGGAATTTTCTTGTCGCCAACCTGGTAATCCTCCAATGCCAGTTCTGCATTTTTCGGATCAAAATGGGTTGTCAGCAGGTTTTTAGCCAGAATTAAAGTTACCGGCGCTCCGGTATATGGATTGAAGCTGCGAACTTTTACGTAAGTAATTTTCGGGCCAACGCAAAGGGCAGTGTTCGATGGCAAAGTCCAAGGGGTAGTCGTCCAGGCCAGGAAATATAAATCGGTATCCACGTTTTCGAAAAGGAATTCCGATTTCTCGTTCCGGATGGCTTTAAACTGAGCCACAGCGGTAGTATCTTTCACATCGCGGTAGCATCCGGGTTGGTTTAGCTCGTGCGAACTTAGTCCTGTTCCGGCAGCCGGAGAAAATGGCTGAATGGTGTATCCTTTGTAAAGTAAGTTCTTTTCAAAAAGTTGTTTGAGCAACCACCAGATGGTTTCGATGTAACGATTGTCGTAGGTAATGTACGGATCGTCCATGTTAACCCAGTAGCCCATCTGACGGGTGAGTTCTTCCCATTCGCGGGTATACTTCATCACCTCTTTGCGGCAAGCTGCATTGTATTCGGCAACGCTGATTGTTTTGCCGATGTCGTCTTTGGTAATTCCGAGCAATTTTTCAACGCCTAATTCAACCGGAAGCCCGTGAGTATCCCATCCGGCTTTTCGGTGGACGCGGAATCCTTTCATGGTTTTGTAACGGCAGAATGTATCTTTGATAGCACGGGCCATAACATGGTGAATACCGGGCATGCCGTTTGCCGACGGAGGTCCTTCATAGAACACAAATGTTGGATGACCTTCACGGGTAGTAATGCTTTTGTGAAATGTATCGTCTTCTTCCCATCTTTTCAATATGTCTTTATTGATTTGGGAGAGGTTTAATTGCTTGTAAACCTGAAATTTATTGCTCATTGAAACCTAAATTAATGCCTTATTTTTTGAAAGGTACAAATATAGAAAAAAATGCTATCGGAATTTCAATTGATCTTAAGCCTTTCGGAATCTGCACAAATACATTAATTAATTCATATTCAGGCAAGGTTTGCGGCTCAACATCAGATGCACTTTTGAGGAATAAAAAACAGATCAATATCCGCTCCGGGTATTGATCTGTTTTTTTATGTTGCTGATCATCAGATGGTCAGTAATGTGATGTTTGATCGTTGATATTGTTTATTCCACAAACTTATAGCCTATACCTTTTAGTGTTTTGATCTGGTCGTTGCCAATTTTTTCGCGAAGTTTCCGGATATGGACATCAATGGTGCGGTCGCCAACAACCACGTTATCGCCCCAAACCGAATAATAGATTTCTTCACGGGTAAAGACTTTCCCGGGTTTCGAAACCAAAAGTGACAACAGTTCAAATTCTTTACGGGGCAGAATCATTTCTTCGCCGTCTTTTAGGATCAGATATCTTTCTTTGTCGATGATCAGATTTCCGATAGTAACCGTATGTCCGCTTTCAATAATGGCTGTAGTTGGCGTGGCAGTCGCTGAAGTGCGTTTGAGCAGCGCTTTTACCCGGCTTACCAGTACTTTCGGCCGTATTGGTTTGGTGATGTAGTCATCGGCACCTGCTTCAAATCCGGCAATCTGCGAATAGTCTTCGCCACGGGCAGTCAGGAATGTGATCATGGTGTGTTGTAACGACGGAATTCTCCTGATCTCTTCACAGGCGGCAATGCCGTCCATTTCAGGCATCATTACATCCAGGATAATCAGGTCGGGGAGCGTTTTTTCTGCAATTTTGATTGCTTCTGCTCCATTTTGGGCAGTATAAACTTTATATCCTTCTTTCTCTAAATTGTAGCTGATAAATTCCAGAATGTCAACTTCGTCATCGACCAGCAGAATTTTTGATTGACTGTCGCTCATAATAATTTTGAATTTGAATTTAAAAGTAAAGATTACTTTTTGACCAGCAGATATGTTCGCGCTAAAATCGGATGAAAATTAGCAATTTCATTTGAAACAAGCCCATCCCTTTGTCTTTTATTTTAAAATCGGTTAAGGCTCAGTTTATTGGTGCTAGCCATTCTTCCGGTTATTTTGCTTTTTCGAGCGTAAAAGTAAAAGTAGTGCCTTTGTCGATCACACTTTTTACATTGATGGTTTGGTCGTGTGCTTCGATAATATGTTTGACGATTGACAAGCCCAGTCCGGTTCCGCCCTGTTCGCGTGAGCGGGATTTGTCCACCCGGTAAAAACGTTCGAAAACACGGGGCAGGTCAACTTTGTCCATGCCAATGCCGTTGTCGGTCACTTCAATCAGGATGGTTTCATGCAAATCATAAAAGCCCACCTTGACATGCCCTTTCTTCTTGCCGTATTTGATGCCGTTTCCCACCAGGTTGTTCATGACTTCCATTATCCGTTTCTTATCTGCCCGAACCATGACAGGTTTGTCGGTTTTGGTAACAAATTGCAGTGAGATGTTGCGTTCGTTGGCCATCATTTGCGCCAACTCAAAAACATCTTCGGTGAGCCGGACCAAATCAAAATCGACGAAGTTAAGGGTTAGTTCACCCGATTCCAGTTTGGTGATCGATTCCAGGTCTTCAACAATTGAAATCATGCGGTCGATGCTTTTTTCGGTTCGCTGAAGGTATAATTTGTTGATTTTCGGATCGTCAATCCCTCCTTCCAGTAGGGTTAACACATAGCCCTGAATGTTGAAGATCGGCGTTTTCAGCTCGTGCGATACGTTGCCTACAAACTCCTTCCGGTATCTTTCCAGATCTTTCAGGCG
>JAEUSS010000214.1 GCA_016788685.1 Prolixibacteraceae bacterium
AACCTGATCACATCGGTTGAATTTGTTGATCAGAACCCGATCGGCAAATCATCGCGTTCCAATCCGGTAACTTATCTGAAAGTATACGACGAAATCCGCAAGATATTCTCGGAGTTGCCCAGTGCAAAGTACGCCGGATTCAAACCGTCCCATTTTTCATTCAACATTGAGGGCGGACGATGCGAGGAATGCCAGGGCGAAGGCCAAATTACTGTCGAAATGCAGTTCATGGCCGATATCCACCTGGAATGCGAAAGCTGTAAAGGAAAACGTTTCAGGGACGAAGTACTCGAAATCACTTTCGAAGAAAAAAATATATACGACATACTCGATCTGACAGTGGATGAAGCCATCAACTTCTTCGGAAGCCACAAATCAACTTCAGCAAAGAAGATTGCCAAACTACTGAAACCCTTGCAGGATGTTGGACTGGGATACGTCAAACTCGGACAATCGTCAAGCACCTTGTCGGGTGGCGAAAGTCAGCGAATCAAACTGGCATCTTTTCTGGCTAAAGAAAAAAGCAGCCCGTCGCTGTTTATTTTTGACGAACCAACCACCGGGCTGCATTTTCACGACATCCGCAAGCTGCTCGATTCGTTCAATGCACTGATTGCACGCGGACACAGCATCATCATTATCGAACACAACCTGGACGTAATCAAATGTGCCGACTGGGTAATTGACCTGGGACCTGAAGGAGGAAAAGATGGTGGCCGGATTATATTCGAGGGTAAGCCCGAAGATCTGATCCAAATTCCGGAATCGTACACCGGGGCCGCACTAAAAGAAAAACTCTGAGCTCAGGAGTAAATGGTTACAACCAACCTGCGCTGGCCGCCCCAATTGCGGAACTCGCACAGGTAAATGCCCTGCCACGTGCCCAGGTTGAGCCGGTGGTTGGTAATCGGTATAGTCAGGCTTGAGCCAATCAACGAGGCCTTCAGGTGTGCAGGCATGTCATCGGGTCCTTCATCGGTGTGCTGATAGATCGGATCATTCTCCGGAATCAGCTTATTCATGAACGATTCAAAATCGCGCCGCACCGAAGGATCGGCATTTTCATTCAGGGTAATTCCGGCAGAAGTATGCTGAATCAGGATGTTCATCAGCCCTTTTTCGGGCAGCTGCGGCAGGCGATTCTCAATCAAACCGGTAATCAGATGATAACCGCGTTTGAAAGCTGGCAATATAATCTCGGTTTGTTCGACCATAGCGTTTCAGGATTAAAATTCGACATTGACGAATTTCTGCGCCGACCAACTAATAGTGTTTACCCATAAAATCGTCGAACGCATTGTACACACCACCCGAACGTTGTTTCTCGTACTGAATGGCCTGCTGTTCTTTCCAGTGTTCGGCCATCTGCTTCAAGGTCGGATCGGCATGCCTGAAAAACATTTTATATGAAGTACAGAACCTCGGCTTACGATGATCTTCCGGATCTTTGATGCGATCTTTGGTACATCCGCCGTGGCAGTTGCGCAGCCAGCTGCATTGTCTGCATTCGCGCGGCAAAGCGGCTTTGGCGGCTCCAAAAGTCTGCTGCGTTTTTGAGTTCAGCATGTTGATGATGCGGTCGTGCATAATGTTGCCCAACTTCCATTTGGGCTCGACAAAAAAGTCGCAGCTGTATACATTCCCGTTGTGCTCCACCACCACGTAGGGGCCGCACTCTTTCATCATGGTACATTCAGGGGCTTCCATGCCTACGTAGGTATGAAACACCGATTCGAAATGCCTGATCGAAGTGGTTGGAACGCCATCGACAAAATCGGCCAGCCACAAATCAAACATCCGGACCAGAAACTTTCCGTAGTCTTCAGCCGAAACTGAAAACGGCGCCGCTTTGCCCGGATCGTTTTTATCGGTTTCCACAATGGGGATAAACTGCATAAACGTATAGCCCAAGCTTTTATAGTAAGCATACAATTCATCCGGAAATTGCACCGAATAAGAAGTCAGTACACACATGGCATTGGCCGCCACGCCTTCTTCCTGAAGCATGATGGCATTTTCCTCTACTCTTTTGTGTGTGCCTTTTTGTCCCTTGTCTAAACGGTATCGGTTGTGAATGTGTTCAGGTCCGTCGAGCGAAATACCCACCAGCCAGTCGTATTCTTTCAGGAAACCGACCCAACTTTTATCGAGCAGGAGGCCGTTGGTTTGCAGGCCGTTGCCAACCATTTGGTTGTGCCCGTATTTTTTCTCCAGTTCGATGGCGCGCTTGTAGAAATCGAGACCCATCAGCGTTGGTTCCCCCCCCTGCCAGGCCAACGAAATGCTGTCGCCCGACTGCTGCATCACCTGCCTGATAAGCTCTTCCTGAATCTGGGGGCTCATCCGGTGAACGGGTGTTTGCTGAAACAAGGCCGATTTCTCGAGGTAAAAGCAATAGGTACAATCCAGATTACAATCCGGACCGGTAGGTTTAATCAGTACAGAATTTAACGGGCGATGCCTGGCCATATTTTTCTATTTATATTCTCCGCACAAACTTAGGAATAATCGCCCTAAAAAAAATAACACAACTAGTCGGTCAACCCTTTTAAGCGTAATATATCCTGAATGGACAGCATCTTCGTTCGGCGTTCGTACGAAAACACCGGACTGTTTTCCTGAAGATAACTGAACAGGAATAACGATTTCCGGAGGTAATTGGCTTTGGTAAGCGAAAAAGATAGGTTGAGGTCTTGCCCCAGCACATACAGGATATCTGCCAGCTTTTCCATCTGATCTTCCGAAGTTAAACAACTTTTAATCAAAGTCAGAAATTCCTGATTTTCGAGCATAACGACCTGCCCGATGTCCAACTTTAACTCCTGCATCAGTTCCTCCTTCACTGTAGCCTCCGCCTGCTCTTGCTGATTATCTTCTTTCATTTTCAGAGCCTTGCGAAGCAGCGAAGCCAAAAAGAAACCCATTTCTTCGAATTGCCGGATGAGGTAGTCTCGGGAAGCCATAATTGCTAAACGGTTTAAAAATCTTACCCTCAAAGTTAAGAACTGTACCGACAAATAAAACATCGTTAATACCCTGCTAAGAATAAATACCGCCTGTACTGAGTTCTTCTGCAGCATCAACGTTTTATGCGGCATTCGGATCAGAAAAAATCTGCAAAAACAATTAACAAGCTCCTTAACAGTTTATTATTCCGGAAGTATTATTTTTGCCTGTATGAGGTCAATCCAAACAATTTTAACCGTGATCGTTTTGTTGCTGAGTGCGGCAGGCGGGCGGGCACAAAGCAACAATGCCACATTGCTTGGACGAGTAACCGATGAAACCGGTACGCCTTTGGATCTGGTCAACATTTCGGTCAAAAATGCGGCAATCGGAACGGCATCAAACCGTAACGGCGAATATCTGCTGCGTATCCCGGCCGGAAAACCGGTTGAAATCATTTTCTCGATGATCGGCTATCAAACGGTTCAGGAAAAGATTACGGCAAAACCCGAACAACGGCTGCAGCTGAATGTCACACTGCGGCATACGGATCAGAAAATCGGCGAAGTGCAGGTTACCCAACACCGGCGGAATAGAACCAACATCAACCGGATCGACCCCAGGTACCTGAACAACCTGACAGATGCCGGAACAGGCGGCGTAGAAGCCTTGATAAAAACCCTACCCGGAGTTTCTGCCAACAACGAACTCAGTTCACAGTATTCGGTGCGCGGTGGAAATTTTGACGAGAACCTGGTGTATGTAAACGACATTGAAGTGTACCGCCCCCTGCTGATCCGCGCCGGACAACAGGAAGGAATGAGTTTCATTAACTCTGACATGGTTTCGTCGATCGAGTTCTCGGCCGGAGGATTTGATGCCAAGTACGGCGACAAAATGTCGTCGGTGCTCGATATCAAATACCGCAAACCCACTAAATATGGCGGATCGGCGTCGGCAAGTCTTTTAGGAGGCTCACTGCAATTGGAAGGCCTCAGTAAAAACGGGAAATTCACTCACATTTCCGGGATCCGATACAAAACCAACCGCTACCTGCTTGGCACACTCGACGAAAAAGGCGAATACAACCCGCGGTTCGTTGATGCCCAAACCTACCTGACCTACAAATTCAATGAGTCATTTGATGTTTCTTTTCTCGGAAACCTTGCCCAAAACAGGTACAATTTTATTCCGCGAACCCGTAAAACCAGCTTCGGAACCATTAACCAAATGTACAATGCCACCATCTATTTTGACGGGCAGGAAGCCGACCGGTTTGTGACCTCAACCGGAGCTCTGGTTGCCAACTATCATCCGGGCAACCGCCTAAACCTGAAATTTATTGTTTCGGCCTACCAATCGAAAGAAGAAGAAACCTATGACATTCTGGGGCAATATTACCTGAATGAGCTGGAACCCAACCTGACATCGGGGAATGCCGGAGACAGCATTCTGAACATCGGGGTCGGCACTTTTCTGAACCATGCCCGAAACTACCTGGATGCAACGGTTCTCAGTGCCGAGCACAAAGGAGCCTATAATTCGGAATACCACCTTTTAAACTGGGGCTTAAAAATCCAGACTGAAGAAATTGACGACCGGATGAACGAATGGATCTTGCGCGATTCAACCGGATATGCCATCCCGTACAAAGGAGACAAAATAGAACTGTACAGCACCACCAATCTGAAATACCGGATGAATTCGTCCCGCCTGACGGCCTATATTCAGGATACATACCAAATAACAGCGAGCAAAGGAGCGCTGTATGCCACCGCCGGAATACGTGCACATTACTGGTCGTACACCGGGGAGCTTCTGCTGAGCCCGAGAGCCGCCCTGCGTTATTATCCCGACTGGAATCCGGGACTGGTCTTCCACCTTTCCGGAGGAATTTACAACCAGCCGCCGTTTTACAAAGAACTGAAAGACCGGAAAGGAATTATTTATCCGGAAACCAAAGCCCAACGCTCGGCGCAGGTTGTTTTTGGCACCGATTATATTTTCCGGGCATGGGACCGTCCGTTTAAGTTCTCCTCCGAGCTGTATTACAAATTTATGTCGCACCTGACCCCTTACCAGATCGACAATGTGCGCATCAGGTATTTACCAAACCTGCAATCCAAAGGCTATGCTGCAGGACTCGACATGAAAGTGAACGGCGAATTTGTGAGCGGCATCGAGTCGTGGGCCAGCCTGTCGGTAATGAAAACAGAAGAAGATATACTGAACGATGGCTACGGATACATTCCGCGCCCAACCGATCAGCGGTTCAATTTCAGCGTTTTCTTTCAGGATTATTTCCCCGGAAACCCAAGCTGGAAAATGCACCTCACGGCGTTTTACGGATCGCGCCTCCCGACCGGACCACCTGACTCCGAGCGATACATGGATCAATTCAGGATTCCTCCGTATCGCCGGATTGACCTTGGTTTTTCAAAAGTGCTGATCAATCAGGACCACAAACAATTCCGGAACAAGGCGTTCAATTCGGTCAAAGACATGTGGCTGAGCCTCGAAGTTTTCAACTTACTGGGTGTCAACAACACCATTTCCTATCTGTGGGTAGCCAACAACTCAGGCGACATGTTCGGCGTCCCCAACTACCTCACCAAGCGAAAACTGAACCTGAAACTGACCGTCAAATTTTAAAGAACGAGCCGATTTTCCAACGATATCTTCAAAAACTTTCTTCCCTGCCCGCTTGTTTCCCTTATCTAATTCAGAAAGGAAAACATGGAACAATCACTTTATACCAATGCGTTGATTCACGAAACATCGCCGTATTTGCTGCAACACGCCCGCAATCCGGTCAACTGGCAGCCGTGGGGAGCAAAAGCGCTGGATCGGGCCAAAGCCGAAAACAAACTTTTGCTCATCAGCATTGGCTACTCAGCCTGCCACTGGTGCCACGTGATGGAACACGAGTCGTTTGAAGACCTGGAAGTAGCACAAATCATGAACGAACATTTCATTTGCATCAAGGTCGACCGCGAAGAACGCCCCGATGTGGATCACATATACATGACCGCGGTTCAGCTTTTAACCGGGCGGGGAGGCTGGCCGCTCAACTGCATCGCGCTGCCCGACGGACGTCCGGTTTGGGGCGGCACCTATTTTCAGAAAACAAACTGGATTCAGGCATTGGAAGCTGTTGCCAAATTTTACACCGAAAACCCAACTGCCACCCTGGAATACGCCGAAAAACTGAAAGACGGGATTGAGCAAAACTCGCTGTTCCCGATTTCCGGAGATACAAACATAGTCAATCCGATTGCATTGCCTTTTCTCCTGAAAAAATGGGAAAACCAATTCGACACCGTACATGGCGGAACCAAAGGCGCACCCAAGTTTATGATGCCGAATAACTGGCAGTTTTTACTTCGCGCCGGGCGGCAACTTCAGAATGAAAAGATACAGAAGCAAGTAAAGCTGACTCTCCGGAAAATGGCGTTCGGCGGATTGTATGATCAGGCTGGAGGCGGGTTTGCCCGTTACTCAACCGATGAAATCTGGAAAGTTCCGCATTTCGAGAAAATGCTTTACGACAATGCTCAGCTTTTGCAACTTTATTCCGAAGCGTACAAGGCCGATCCAAATCCGCTCTATCATCAGGTTGTTTCGGAAACTGTTGACTTTCTGAAACGGGAGCTTCTTTCTCCTGAAAACGGATTTTATTCGGCGCTGGACGCCGACAGTGAAGGTGAGGAAGGTAAGTTCTACACCTGGACGAAACCGGATTTGCAAGGCCTTTTAGGTTCCGACTTTAACCTGTTTAGTGACTATTACAACGTGAACCCGCTCGGATACTGGGAGCACAACCAATACATTCTGATGCGCACCGATGACGACCTTTCTTTCGCCGGAAAACATCAGATTCCGGTTGAAGATTTGAGATTTAAGACCAACAACTGGAAGCAAACTTTGCTGAAAGAACGCGAAAAACGTGTGCGCCCCGGATTGGACGACAAAATACTGGCCTCGTGGAACGCAATGACCATCTCCGGATTAGTCTGCGCATTTCAAGCCTTTGGAACTCCGGAATACCTGGAACTGGCACTTTCGAATGCCCGTTTCCTGAAGCAGGAAATGATGACCGGGGAAAGGAAGATTTTCCGCACCTATAAAAACAATCAGGCTAAAATCGACGGTTTTCTGGAAGATTACGCTTTTACCATTGACGCATTCTCTTCCATCTTCGAATCTACCGGACAAAAAGAATGGCTGGATACCGCACAACAACTGACTGAATTCACCTTTCGGGAGTTTTTCGATGAGCAGAAATCCATTTTCTATTTCACCGCCAACCAACAAGCTGAGCTGATCACCCGGACGATTGAAATTCACGACAATGTCATTCCGTCGTCCAACTCAGTCATGGCTAAAAATCTGTTCCGCCTCTCCTACCTGCTCGACCGCCCCGGCTACCTCGAAACCGCACAAAAGATGTTAAGTCGCGTAAGCAAAAACATAGCCGAATATCCTTCGGGTTACAGCAATTGGTCGCAACTGATGCTGAACCTGACCGGGAATCATTTTGAAGTGGTGATTACCGGTGCCAACGCGACAAACCTGCTCCATCAACTGCAAAAACACGATCTGCCTGAGGTGATTTTCTGTGCCGGAACAGCCGAAAACAATCTTCCTTTGTTGCAACACCGGTTCGTTTCCGGGAAAACGCTGATATATGTATGCCAGGATAACAGTTGCCAACTTCCGGTTGAAACTCCGGAAGAAGCACTTAATCTGATCAGGAAGAATTAATGCCGTTTTTATGAAAAAATGGCTGAAATTATGAATCGAAAAGTTCCCCGGAGCGAAAACAGCAGCTTATTCAAAGCACATCGTTCGAAAAAGGATTGATTCATCTGAACGATATTCGGGTAAGAGATTGAAAAATTACCAAGCATTCCGTACTTTGCAGGCCAAACCTATTGAACACACCTGCAATGAAATCAGCCTTACTTCTTATCAGCTGCCTGGCATTCCTTAACTTGTTCGGGCAACCCGATAAACAACAACTGGAATACGAATTATTCAACCTGCCCAACGTTTCGTTTACCAACGTCAGCAAACCCGGCGATCCGTTTCTGACCTACGATTTGTTCGTCAGACAACCCATCGACCACCAGCATCCGGAGAACGGATATTTTAATCAGTGGGTTCAGTTGCGGCATCGGGGTTTTGATCAACCGGTAGTAATGGATACGCACGGATACGGAATGGGTCGCGGACGGAACGAAGTTGAACAAATACTGAATGCCAACAACATCGGCGTGGAATACCGTTTCTTCGGCAAATCAGTTCCCGATTCGCTGCAATGGGAATTCCTCACGATTGAACAGGCAACTGCCGATTTACACGCTATCAGCCTGCTCTTCAAACAGCTTTACAGAGCAAAATGGTTCAGTACCGGCATCAGCAAAGGCGGGCAGACTACGCTTTATTACAAATACTTTTATCCTGAAGATATTGACGTAGCGATTCCATACGTGGCTCCCATCGACAACGAACCGGAAGATAAACGAATTTACACTTTTCTGGATACGATTGGCACACCCGAATGCCGGAAGAAGATTTTTGAATTCCAGCAGTTTTTATTGAAGAATGAAGCGAAAGCCATTGAAAAGCTTGAATGGTACGCCAAAGGTGCCCAGCTTAAATTCAATTACACCGGGAGCATCGGCAAATCGTTCGAATACGCCGTTCTCGAATATTCTTTTTCGTTCTGGCAATGGGGCCGCTCCTGCGACAGCATTCCGACCAACCAAAACCTGAACGACTATCTTAATGAGCTGCTGAAAACCTCCGGCATCTCGTTCTTCTCCGATCACGACATTAAACAGTTTGCACCACATTATTACCAGGCTGCACAAACCGGATATTACGGCTACAACATTGAGCCTTTCAGGAAATACATCAAGCATTTCACCACAAATCCGTCGGCCATTTTCCCGCCCCAGGCGGCCAAACCCAACTCATTTTCGCCTGAACTATACAGGAACTTTAAAGAGTGGCTCGACCAGAGGGGAAACAACATCCTCTACATCTATGGCGGAATCGATACCTGGTCGGCACCCCGGGTCATTGTTTCTGACCAGGTAAATTCCAAATCGTACCTGATTCCGGGCGCACATCACGGAAATGCACGCATCAAAAATCTGCCGGAAGCGATGAAGAATGAATTTGCCCAAAAGATTAAGGAATGGACAGGAATTAACTGTCAAATGGAAGTACTAAAAAGTAAATAAATGGTCTTGTTACAGATCCGATGATTCAACGTCACCGGATTTGTAGCTTTTACACAACTTTTTTAACAAAAAGATATTTTTTGTAATATATCATTCCATTTTCCTATTTTTGAATCTGAGAATACAAAATGAGGATGCCTATGAGAATATGTAAATTTCAGGAATAAGCCTGCAACGGCTGTACCCTCTCTTTCTAAAGAGCTGGGCATATTTTGAGGATCCGGGAACGCAAATACGAATCAAAGTACTGCAACAACCAGTTCCGGTTTCCTATGTTACGTAAAAAAATAATCAACGACCAAAAACCTTATGAAAAATCTGACATTAATCGTATTACTGGGACTTTCCATGGTTTCAGTTTGCTCAACGCATGCACAAGACACCCTTAAAACATGTGCAAAAAGCTGGACAGCAGAACTAAACGTTAATCCGTTCCAAGGACAAATCAGCTTTAACAATACGCTGAACCAAATCAAAGTTCGCCACTTTGTCTCCGATCAGCTGGCATACCGCCTGGCATTCAACATAAACAATATCAAAAAAGAAAATGGGCAATCTAACGTCTACGGTGCCAATCCGGTAGAGAACAGCAACGTAAGAAAATCGACAACCTTCGGTATAAATTTTGGTTTGGAGCGGCATTTTACAGGAACACGCCGGCTCTCGCCATATCTTGGAGCTGAATTAGCCTTTGGGTATAAAGATGCAAATGAAACCATCAGTACCAAACAATCAACAACTGAGATCGAAGGCGGATGGCAAACTCCTCAGACATTGCAGCTCAACAATGGCAACGGGATATATAACTACATATCAGGAACGATCTATGAAGTTGGCTACCAATCTTTTGGAGCTAATTTAGTCGCTGGTTTTGACTACTACATATCGAAAAATTTCTTCTTTGGATACGAAATGCTGTTTGGGTTCAATTACACCGAGTATACAAAAGTTGAAACAACGGTGACACCTAAACCTGGACAGGGCGGCCAATCCGGTACAATTACCAACTACCCTGACCAAACAGGCAAAGAACATTCGATCGGCCCCAGAATAATCAACGGGATTCGGTTAGGTTATACATTTTAATTCGATGACATATGCCAACAAAAATTATATTATCGCTCATTTTTCTGACGATTCTTTTTGCGTGTAAGGAAGAGGCAGAAACTGATCCCCGGATAGAAACATCAGTTGTGAAATCTCCGGCTTCGCATACCTGTTATGCAAAAGCAACTGTTATCGAAAAAGGCAGTTACGAGTTGATTGATTATGGTTTCGTATATTCACCATACAACGGAAATTTCGGAATAGAGAGCGGCGCGCCCAAAATTTCACTTGGAACAATCCCTATGGTTGCCGACACGTTCTCTACTTCATTCGCACTGGGTGAAGGGAGTAACTATTCCACTACCTATTATGTGAGAGCATATTATACAAATAAAAAAGGTACAGTATACGGATCTGCGCTTGTTATAAAGCCTCTTATTATGTCGATTGTTTCGGTCATACCAAATGCCGGGAAGGCTGGCGACAGAATAATCATTACAGGCAGCAACTTCGGTAAAAAACCAACAGATAATGTCGTAAAATTTAACAACATCGTTGCCAGTGTTATTGAAGCTTCAAGTACCAGCCTGACAGTAGAAGTACCAACCGGTATTGTTCCTGAGTATTACAATGCAAACGTCTTAATTACAGTTAAGGTCGGAGGTATAACTTTTAATTGGAATGGATTTACGTTAAGCCCGGCCGTTACTGGATTCTCTCCAACTTCGGGTACTTTTGGGACTATAGTGAAGATTACAGGATCAAATTTGTACGATACACAAATTAAGCTCAACAATACGGTATATTATACCAACTATAACAACAGCAATTCAATTCAGTTTAACATTCCGAATAACATCAAAAACTCAAAAATTTCGATATCGATTGTTAAAAACGGAGTTGAAACTGCTATTCCCGGAGAGTTTACAATGACCCCCTGTTCAATCTCATCAGTATCTCCCGCCAAGGCCATTACCGGCACGCAGGTTACGATAACAGGAGGAGGTTTCAATCCTGATTCGTATAGCAATATCATTAAAATTGGGGGAGAAAAAATTACAAACTATTGGATCGCAAATACTGGCTCCATAAACATGATCATTCCTGAAACATTGAAATCAGGAACTTACGACATAACGATAAACAATGGGATTGAAGATGCCGTATTTCCCAAAGCCTTCACGGTTATACAACCACAACTTACCGGCTTTTCGCCTGCTTCGGGCCAATACGGTTCTGATATAACAATTTTCGGAAAGAATTTATCTACTCTGCAATACATTGGATTTGGGAAAGTTGGTTATCAGACTTCCAGAGCTGAAATCATCTCCCGGGATTCGCTCCAGATTGTCGTCAAAGTTCCGACCAATATAGCCACCGGGAGCACAAAGATATGGGCAACTGTTGGAAATCAGAATATCACTTGCACCGACGAATTTACCATTTTGCCTCCT
>JAEUSS010000216.1 GCA_016788685.1 Prolixibacteraceae bacterium
TAATACTTTTACAAAAAAACAAATTTGAACTAAACCTATGAAACGATTATCTGTATTTGTGTTTGCATTGGTCTGTCTGGTACTTGGGTCGAATGCGCAGGAAGCTACATCCTGGAGGGGCACAAGTGGTTCAGGAATTTATACAGTCGATAAACTTTTGCCGCAATGGCCTGCCGAAGGGCCCCGGATTATTTGGTCGTTCGATAAGTTAGGACAGGGATTTTCATCGCCTGCGCTTGCCAACAACAAAATATACATCAACGGAATGGTTGATAGTATAGCGACTCTGTTTGTTCTTGACCTCAACGGGAAAGAAATTCAGCAATTTAAATACGGAAAGGAGTTTGCTGCCAGTTATCCCGGAACACGCTCGACCCCCATAATCGCGGGCGATTTGGCCTATCTGCTTACCGGAAACGGAAAATTGACCTGTCTCAGTCTTAAATCAGGTAACCCGGTTTGGGAAAAAGATTTCATGACTGATTTTGATGGGATTAATATTACCTGGGGCTATACCGAGTCGGTGCTGATAGATGGTGATAAATTGTTTTGTACACCCGGTGGAAAAAACAACAATGTAATGGCTTTAAACCGCCTGACCGGCGAAACCATCTGGAACTGTACCGGATTGGGCGAAACCTCGGCATACTGTACTCCTTTACTGGTAAAGCTCCCCAATCGTCAATTGTTGGTCACTCACACCTCTGCTCATGTGTTGGGGATTGACGCAACATCTGGGAAAATGCTATGGAGTTTTGCTCATCCCAATCAGTGGGCTGTTCATCCGAATACACCGATTTATCATGATGGCGGATTATTTGTATTTAGCGGCTACGGGCAAGGCGGCGAAAAACTTAAACTGAGCGCCGATGGAAGTTCTGTATCCAAAGAATGGGAAATCAAAAGTTTCGACAGCCGTATGGGTGGAGCCGTTTTGATTGACGGATTCCTTTTCGGATCGGGCGATAAAGACCGTAGCTGGCAATGTGTCGACTGGAAAACCGGCGAACAAAAATACGCATCGACCGAGGTGGGTAAAGGCGTAACCATTGCGGCTAACAAAAAGCTGATTGGTTATTCCGAAAGAGGCGAACTGTTTATGGCCGATGCCGATCCTTCAGCATTTAAGGTGATTAGTAAAGCAAAAGTTACTCTTGGATCGGAGCAGCATTGGGCTCACCCGGTAATCCATAATGGCGTTTTGTACTTGCGTCACGGTAATGTGCTGATTGCCTATCAAATTTCGGAATAGAAAGAAAAGAATGAACTAAGCATACAGAAAAAAAACGAACTAAAACATATGAAACAATTACTCTTATCACTTGCTTTCTTTTTGTTTGTTGCAATTGTTTTTGCTCAACCCGTTCAGTGGCGTGGTCTAAACCGTGACGGAAAATTTACGGATACCGGGTTATTGAAAAAATGGCCCGAAGCCGGTCCTGAATTGGTGCTGAAAGTGGAAGGAATTGGTAAAGGCTATTCATCGGTTGTTGCGACCGATAAATACATTTTTGCAACCGGAATGATCGATACCCTCGATTACCTTTCGTGTATGACTACTGATGGTCAGACCAAATGGAAAGTAGCTTATGGCCGGTCGTGGGCCAAATCATTTCCGGATACCCGCAGTACTCCAACCATCGAGGACGACCGGGTTTATGTCATCAGCGGAACCGGCGAACTGGTTTGCCTGGATATAAATGATGGTACAATCCGCTGGAAAGTGAATGTGGACAAGGATTATAATTCTGAATGGCACATCTGGGGTGTATCGGAGTCGCCGCTGATTGTGGATGATAAAGTGATTTGTACTCCCGGCGGAGCTAAAACTTCGGTCGTCGCCTTCGATAAAATGACCGGAAAACTCATCTGGCAAAGCGAAAGCGTAGGCGGGCCCCGCTCGTATGTTTCTCCAATAATTTATGAATACAACCAATTCAGGTATATTCTGGCAGTAACCGGAACTCATTTGGTTGCGTTGGAACCGGCTTCAGGAAAAGTGGTGTGGTCGTTCAAATATTGGGATGGCGCGAAATGGGATC
>JAEUSS010000254.1 GCA_016788685.1 Prolixibacteraceae bacterium
CCTGCCGTGTCAATTACGACCACAACAATAATGAATATTAGCGTTGAATTTTTATTCGATTTCATCTTATGAAGCAATTAAATTCACATTATGCTTTCAGAGAAGCATAATACAATTTGTTTAACAATAAATGCATAACAACAATCCCAATCAGAATTGATTGAGAATAAAGATTACGATATGGAGTTATTATTGCCTCATAATGCCACAAAGATAAAATCTTTTTTGAGAAGTTTTATTATTAGAATTGTTTATTGGTTATCATGTGTCTTTTAAGGTTGCCGCTAACGTACTTGTAACCGTATTGTGTTTATTTCTCTTTTAGATTAATCTTCAATTGTTCTTTCCAGGCAAAACGAGCGTGGAAACAGCAGCACTAAGGCCCCTCCGCTGCCGCGCGAAAGGATTCGCGCCGGAGCAGGGGAAATACCGATTGGGAGATTTTCAGGCGAGTAATTTTCCTCATCAGTTTTTAGGTTTGGGGCGGCAACGCTACCAAAGATAGAAAATAATCGTTTAACCGTAATCCGAAAGCCTAAAACTTAAGCCGGTCTAGTGGACTTTGGGGGTACCAGATGCTGAGTTTGAAAAAACTCCAGGATTTGATCCACTCATTAGGAAGCAGAACTTTTGTTCTATGCTCTTCAGTAAGTTGTAACGATCTTGGCCCCCCACAAGAAAATAAAGTGATCCCAAATTACTCTTTAAGCCTTGGTCCGTATTTTTGCTTCGCCGGGAACGGAAATCCCCCCCGCTAGCGCGCGATTGGATCGCGTGGTTTCCGAGAGCGAGTCAGGCGCCCCCTCCATACCTGCAGTCTTATCCTTTGCCATTGGCTGAAGCCAACGGGCACAAACATCCACCTCAATGATGCGCTTGTCCGATGACGCTCTTCCATCCGACCGGATATGCATTAAATTAATCTAAGCGGCCGAAAGGAAGGCTTTTGCCGATAAACGATTTAATTGATTATCTTTGCCCAGATTTTTTAAAACCTTCATTCAGACATAAATGGCACATAAATCCGGATTTGTAAACATCATCGGAAACCCCAACGTCGGGAAATCGACCATCATGAACGTGCTGGTGGGCGAGCGTTTGTCGATCATTACCTCGAAAATGCAGACTACCCGCCACAGAATCAAAGGAATCGTCAATGGCGAGGACTTCCAGATTGTGTATTCCGACACCCCCGGAATTCTGAAGCCGAATTATAAACTTCAGGAAACGATGATGAAGTTTGTAAACACGGCGCTGATTGATGCCGACGTGATTTTGTATGTAACCGATGTGATTGAAACACCGGGAAAGAATGAAGAATACATCGAGCGGATTAAAAGCTCGGAAGCCGCGGTAATTGTGCTGATCAACAAGATCGACCTGTCGACCCAGGACAAGGTGATGGAGTTGTACAATTACTGGCGCGAAAAACTTCCGCTGGCCGATGTGTATGCCATTTCGGCCACCGAAAAGTTCAATACCGCCCCGATCTTCGACCGTATCCTTGAACTGCTTCCTGAAGGCCCGGCTTATTTCCCGAAAGACGAAATGACCGACCGCAACGAACGGTTCTTTGTGAGCGAAATCATCCGCGAGAAAATCCTGCTGAACTACGACAAGGAAGTTCCGTATTCGGTAGAGGTGGAAGTGGAACAATTCAAGGAAGAAGACAAAATACTGAACCTGATGTGCGTGATCCATGTGGCCCGCGACAGCCAGAAAGGCATCATCATCGGGCACCAGGGACAGGCCCTGAAACGGGTAGGTACCGAAGCCCGCCTGGATATGGAAGAGTTCTTTCAGAAGAAAGTATTCCTCCAGTTGTTTGTAAAGGTCAACAAAGACTGGCGCGACAAAGACCGCTCGCTGAATGGGTTTGGCTACGATATGGAGTAAGAAGTTGTTGTGGTGAGTTTGTGACCTGGGTTACAAGTTTTCACAAGCCGGAACACGTAAGCCGGAACGGTTGAACAGAACACAATTTAAATAGTATCCCGAATGTCGGGAAGAGAGCGTAAATATGAGTAACATTATTGCAATAGTAGGTCGGCCAAATGTGGGTAAATCAACCCTTTTCAACCGGATGACCGAATCAAGAAAGGCCATCGTTGACGAATCAGCAGGAGTAACACGCGACCGTCAGTATGGCAAAGGAGTTTGGAACGGAATCGAGTTTTCGATCATCGATACAGGAGGTTATGCCGTCAATTCGGAAGATATTTTCGAGGGTGAAATCCGCAAACAGGTGATGCTGGCCATTGAAGAAGCCGATGTGATTTTGTTTGTGGTTGACGTTGAAAACGGGGTAACCGACATGGACGAAGAAGTAGCCGCTGTTTTACGCCGCTCTTCGAAAAAGGTATTTATTGCCGTGAATAAGGTTGACAACAACGCCCGGATTATCGATTCGCACGAGTTTTATTCACTCGGACTGGGCGAATTGTATTGCATTTCGTCGATGACCGGAAGCGGAACGGGCGAATTGCTCGACGCGATTGTGGACGAATTCCCCAAAGACGAGCCGGAAGAAACCGAAGAAAACATTCCGCGATTTGCCGTTATCGGGCGCCCGAATGTAGGGAAATCGTCGTTTATCAACGCGCTGATCGGGGTTGAACGGAACATGGTTACCGACATTGCCGGAACCACGCGCGATGCCATCCATACCCGCTACAACAAGTTCGGACACGATTTTTACCTGATAGATACGGCAGGACTGCGCAAGCGCACGAAAGTCAAAGAAGACGTGGAGTTTTATTCGACCATGCGCTCCATCCGGGCCATTGAAGATGCCGACGTCTGTATCCTGATGCTGGATGCCACCCGCGGCATGGAATCGCAGGACGTATCCATTTTCCACCTGATCGACCGGAACAAAAAAGGTCTGGTGATTTTGGTCAACAAGTGGGATTTAATTGAGAAAGACAATGCCAGCACCAACGAGTTCACCAAGCAGATTAAAGAGCGTATCGCGCCTTTTGTTGACGTTCCGATCCTGTTTATTTCGGCCCTGTCCAAACAGCGCATCCTGAAAGCGTTGGAAACAGCCGTTGAAGTGTATCAGAACCGCAGCAAAAAAATCAAAACTTCGGAACTGAACGACGTGATGCTGAAGGCTATTGAGGCTTATCCGCCGCCATCCATCAAGGGCAAATTCGTAAAAATCAAATATGTCACTCAGCTGCCCAGCCAGACACCGAGTTTCGCGTTTTTTGCCAACCTTCCGCAGTATGTAAAAGAAGCATACCGCCGGTACCTGGAAAACAAAATCAGGGAGAGCTTCAATTTTTCGGGAGTTCCGATCCAGATTTTCATCCGGAAGAAATAAGGACAAACAAGGATACAGAAAAGCCGTTGTATCAAAAGTAAAACCCATTCAGGTCGTCACCCGGAATTCATTCCGGGGTCTGATTCTTATGGTGAGATCCTGAAACAAGGTCAGGATGACCGGGGCATGAAACTTTTGACACAACGGCTTTTTCATGCCATAATATTATCCTTTCCCGTTTTGGGTGAGCCGGGCAATCTTTTCGGGTTTTCCCAAAATATAGAGCACATCATCAAACTCAAAAACGAAGCCCGATCCGGGGTTCTCAAAGATTTCCTCCCCCCTTTTGGCTGCCACAACCGTCAGGCCAAATTCTTTGCGCAAATGAATTTCTTTCAGCGAATGTCCGGGGAACATGCGATGATCTCCGGCCCTAAGCGCAACAATCTCAACATCCGGAATTTCATCGCTCAGGGTAAACGTGCTGTTCTCTTCTTTTTCCCTGAAGATTCCATAGTTATCATCGCGGATGTGTGAAATGGCAGCTTCAATCTCCCCTTTGGGAATCAGCAGTTTTTTTAAAACCCGTTCAAACAGTTCGATCGCAGTTTCAAACTCTTCCGGGATAACCTGATCGGCACCCATTTCATACAAATCTTCGATGTCGGAAACATGTTTCGACCGAACCATGATGTAAGCATGACTGTTCAGTGAGCGCACCTTCTCTATCACTCCGAGGGCGGTAATGGAGTCGCCGATACTGATCACCACAATTTCGGCAGTTTCGGTATACGCTTTCCGGAGGATGGGCTCGTTCATGGCATCGCCGTACACCACTGTTTCGCCTTTCAGTTGGCGCGCACGGGCGGCTGCCGGGTCAAAAACAATCGAAACATAAGGCAGTTTCATCTGGCAGGCCATCCGCGACAGGTTCAGTGAACGCGAATCTTTCCCGATCATTACGATGTGGTTTTGCATGGCCGGCACTTCAATCTCCTGAAGCGGGAACAAGCCTTTGATCAGCACATTCGGGACAGGCAGCTTCAGCAACAGGTTAGCCAGCGGTTTGCCAATGGCAATCAGGAAAGGCGATGCAGCCATCGACACAATGGTTACGGCCAGAAAAAGCTGGTAGTAATAATCGGAGAGAATCTGGTATTTCTGCCCGGCTTTGGCCAGGATGAATGAGAATTCGCCGATTTGCGCCAGGGCCAGTCCAACCACAATAATGCCCCTAAACGTATGTCCCAGAAAAAATGCTGTACCTCCGGCCACGATGGTTTTAATTACCACAACCAGCAACACGGTAAAGAGGACCAGCCCGATATTCCCGGTCACAAAACTCAGATCGAGCAACATGCCCACCGAGACGAAGAAAAAGCTCGTAAATGTATCTTTAAACGGAATCAGGTGACTAAACGCATCCTGACTGTATTCTGATCTAGAAATCATCAGTCCGCCCAGGAAAGCGCCAAAAGCCAGCGACATTCCCATATTGAAGGTCAGCATGGCTACGGCCAGGCACACCAGCAAAATACTCATCAGGAACAATTCCTGGTTTTTAGTTAGCGCGATCAGGTGCAGCACCCGGGGCATAATCCAGCGGTTGCCCACATACACCAAAGCGATGATCCCGAGAGTTTTTACGCCCAGCACCAGCAACTCGTGCCCGACGTGCGTGGTCTGACCTCCCAGCATAGGCGCAAGCAAAATGAGCGGTACAAATATAATATCCTGAAAAATGAGGATGCCTACCACCGTCCGCCCGTAGTTGGAGGTGAGCTCTCCCCGCTCCTGAAGGATTTTGAGCACCAGCGCACTGCTGCTGAGTGCCGTCAAAAAACCAAGAAACAAAGCCGAAGCCCAGCTCATGTCGTACATGCGGGCACACAACATGGTAACCCCGGCAGTGAGAATCAGTTGCAGGAAACCACCAAAAAAAACGATGTTCCGGATTTTAATCAGGTGATTGAGCGAGAATTCGAGTCCGATGGTAAACATGAGTATGATAATCCCGATTTCGGCCATAAATTCGACTTCGTGCGGCGACTCGATGATACCCAGCAGCGAAGGCCCGGCGACAATACCGGTAAGCAGATATCCGATAATAGTCGGAATCCGGATTTTGGTGAACAGGTAGTTGACTACCGTTGCAAAAGCAAAGATGATAACAACATCTTTTAATATACTCAATTCCATGATGCAATTTACTGCAAATTCAACAAAATTGTATTACGAATTTGTTCGCCGGAAATTTTTTAATTAAACCGAAAGCAAAATAAAACTCATTCCCAAAGTGCCTAACGGATCACCTTTCCACCCCAAAGCTCATTTCAGCCTTGGTTTCGCCGTTGACGACAATCTCGAGGCGGTGTTCGCCCGGAAAATGTGTGCGGGTTGTGAAATCGGTAAAGGCCTGCTTTTTGGTAATCCGATGTTCGCCTGAAACGAACTGACCTTCGCTGATCTGGAAAATTTTCGGAGTGGTTTTTCCGTTGGCCTTCACATAATGAATGCGGTATTCGAGCCTGACTGTCAACTCCTTTCCGGAGTGATTGGAAAGAACAAATGAAAACCGGAGCTGATCGCCTATTTTCAGGGTTTGCTTATCGCCCGAGAGGCTGGTAACCTGAAGCTGACCGGGATTGGCGAACCCGAAGAGCAGCAAAGCACGCTGATTACCGCTTTTCAGCAAAGTGCGGCAACCGTGTTTAACCACCCGGTCGGTTTCTTTGGATTGTCCTTTCCATTGTTCGCAAAGATCCAAAACCACATCAGGATGGTCTTTAGAGATGTCGTTCAGGTTGTTGGCCACACTTTTACGGACATATTCCATCGGATCGTTCTTCAGCTTTTCCAGGATCGGGAGAATCGGCTTCGGGTCCTTCTTAAACTTCGGAAGAGCCATTCCCCACGGCAAACGCGGGCGGCAACCTTCGCTGGACAGGCGGCGGATATGGAAGTTCTCATCTTCGGCCCACTGGTAGAAATACGCCATTGCCTTTGCGGGATCCTGATGTAAAAACGGACGGACTCCGTACTCGGAGGTACACGAACTGGTAAAACGAGCCAGCGCACCCATCGAAATATCCCACTCGCCCATGCCGTAACACTCGGCAAAGTCGGAAAAAGAAAGGGCGATAAACCCTTTAAACTGCGGAGCGATCTCTTCGAGAATACGGATGGCTACACCGTAATCAGCCGGTAATTTCTCCTTCAGGCAAACGGTTATGTGACGCATCTTTTGCTTCAGTTCACGTTCGGCCCAAGCAGAGTCGAGCACACTCCGGACAAACTTATCCGCATTAAAATCAGGACAAACGGACTGGATACCTGTCCCCAGTTTTACCACCTGTTCGGCAGGAATCAGAATATCTTTGAGTTTTTCGGGCATCTTTTCAGGTTTGAACCAAGGGAAGAATAAAATAGAACGTAGAACCTTCACCCGGAATATTTTTACTTTCCACCCCAACTTCGCCATTCAGTTTTTCGATGATGCGCTTCACGATGGACAAGCCGAGGCCGTTTCCTTCGGCCCTCAGAACATCCAGACGGGTAAACTTATTAAACAGCAAAGCCATATCGACATCAGACAAACCTTTGCCATTGTCTTTAATCCAGAATCTTGCAGCTCCTTTCTCCGGAAGAATTTCGCACCCCAGTTCAACTCGAGGGGGAGTCCCGCCGTATTTTACGGCATTGCTGATGTAGTTCGTCCAGACCTCTTCGAGCCAGGCTTCGTACCCCCAGACATCGGGCCAGCTTTCGGGCGTTATGACCGTGGCGTTGGCATCGTCCAGCACATCTTTCAGGCGCGACAATGAATCCTTCACAACCTTCTGCATATTCACCCTGGCCTGCCTGATTTCTTCTTGCCTGACCGAAGCCAGCGTCAGCAGTTCGCGGGTGATGTGCATGGTTTTAGTTGCTGCCTGACTGATCAATTCATTGATTTCAAGCAGTTCTTCCTTTTGCATATCGTCAACACCTATCTTGATCAGGTTACTGGCCGAAACGATAGCGCCCAGCATGTTTTTCAGATCGTGAGCCACTGTATGCGAAAAAGCATCCAGATCAACAATCAGTTTTTCTTTTTCTTCAATTTCCCTGGTCAGCAGCAGATTGGCATCCTTCGTCTTTTCTTCGGCAAGAATATGGTTGGTTATGTCTTTCATTACTATCAGGCGTCCATTCTCCTGCTTACGCTGATTGTAAAGTACGGTCGACTGCAATTCGAAATAACGTTCCTTGCCATCAATCTCAACCGAAATTTCACTTTGAAATTCTTCATGCTGAATAAGCTCCCTGATCAGTCCGTCATAATCCGGCAAAACACGTGACGTCATCTCTCCTATTAACTCTTTATCCGAACCGACCAACCTCTTCAATGCCGGGTTACAATCGGCAATCCGCGACGATTTATCCACAATCAGAATGGCATCGGGAATAATATCAATCAGCATGTTCCGGGCAAACGGGACGAGTTCAAACATGCCAAACTGCGAAATATTTACAGCAATGAGTATACCGGTAAGCAAAAAAGTAAGCGGTGTCCAATCGAACCCGGGCAGCGGATTGATGTGAAAAACATAGATCAGATTACCAACCGGAGGCAAAAGCGAAGCAATCAGCAACAAAGTAATTTGCCGTTTATAATAATCCGGGAGCCTGAAGTAGAGCAGAAAAATATTAATGATTCCTCCCAAAAGAGCAATATATGCAAAAACTGTCATGACCCAGAACAATGGACCATAAACATAACCGGTAGCATTTGTTTCCGGGTTGATACCAATGTTTTTCCAGTGCAGATGATGAAGATCATTGGTAAACGGCGACAAAATGAACAGCGATGCAAAGACATAGAGCAATACAACATACTTTTTTTTCAGCAGCTTATAGTTTGAAGAGAATGCAAGCGAAAAGAGAAGAAATGACACTGGTCCGTAAACAATTCCGAAATAAGAAATCTTTGACCACAGAATCTTAGTTTCCAAATCGGTGGCTGCAAACTCAAAAGCATACGCGAAAGCCCAAACAGCAGCAGCCAACTGCCAAACCAACCAATAATCTACACCTGTTTTCTTCCTGAAACGAAGCAAAAAAAGAAAAGTAGCAACTCCAATGATTCCCCCTATCAACAAAAGTACGAAAAGCGGAGTTACCAAATAACTATCAGAACCCATTACGAATTTACTCATAAGTCGTGACCCATTTACAATAAACGATTCGTTTAATGCTGCGGCAACCGTAGAAACCAATACTGCCCCCGGTAAAACGAATGAAAGATACATCGCTTTTTTCAGCCGATAAACGCAGCTACATCCTTCGTTCAAAAATTTAACCCGGAATTGATTTAACTTGTAAACAAATGCTCGAACAATATTTTTACCCCTATAAAAATAAGAATAAATCCGCCGGTCATTTCGGCAAAGCGATTTATTTTTGGCCCTGTTTTTTTCCCAAGCAAAATTCCCAGCATAGAAGCTATGAAAGTTACCGCGCCAATAATAACCGCAGCAATAAGTATCCGGTCGAGTAAGGTGGCAAAACTAAAACCAACCGCCAGCGCATCGATACTCGTAGCTACCGAAAGCAGAAGAATAACCTTGATATGAAGTGGATTTTTTATTTCACGGGTCTCCGAATTGATGAAACTTTCAATAACCATTTTTCCGCCAATCAGGCTGAGCAGCCCAAATGCAATCCAATGGTCAACGGGCTCAATGAGCGATTTCATGCTGTTTCCGACCAACCATCCGGCAACCGGCATAAACCCCTGAAAAAAAGCCAGAAAGACGGCAATTTTTGCTGCCTGAAAAAAACGGATTTGAGGAAGATTAAGCCCACTACATACCGATACTGCAAATGAATCGAACGACAAACCAATCGCCAGCAAAATGACCGTTAAAATTTCCATGCGAACAAAATTGAGCGACAAAACTATAAAAAAAACAGTTCCCTCAAAAAGAGAAAACTGCCATCCTGCCCGTCAAACAACAGCGACCAGCGCTAAAACCAACGGTCTGATAAACTCAGCACCCTTATCATCTAACGATCTTCAAAAACTTACCGGGAACAGGTGTATCGAACCGCAATATTTTTCCGGAAACAGGGTGTTTAAACGACAAAACGCGGGCATGAAGCCCCATCTGGCCGATCGGGTTTAACTTGGCCCCGTATTTTTTGTCGCCGGTAACCGGATGACCGATATCTTTCATGTGAACACGAATCTGGTTCTTCCGCCCCGTTTCGAGCTTCACTTCCAACAACGAGAATTGTTTTGATGACTTGATAACCTTGTAGTTCGTCACAGCTTTTTGCCCGTCATCAGGCGTTTGGCTCGAATACATCACCAGCGCCTTATTCTCCTTCAGCCAAGAGGTTACTGTTCCTTCGGCACTTTCAACCATCCCCTCGACTACAACCACATACGATCGTTCAACAACCGACTCATTCCAGTCCTTCTGCAGAGCCTCCTGTATTTTTTTACTTTTGGCAAACATCATTAACCCCGAAGTATCCCGATCCAGACGATGCACAATAAAAATCAGGTTCTTCGGATCAAACCTTTTTACATATTCGCTCAGCATGCTGTAGGCTGTCCGGGTCTTCTCCGTTTCCGAAGCCATTGAAAGCAATCCGCTTGCCTTTTCAATCACAATAACCGAAGCATCTTCATACACAATACGCATGCCCCTGAACCGGGGCTTTTCGTCCGTCTTCTTTTTATTCAGGTACACCACCTGCCCGCGTTTAAGCGGAAAATCGAACTTGGTGGTGATCATGTCGTCAACCGTAACGACTTTATGCGCCAGCATCGACTTGACAGTTGTTCGGCTTTTCTCCGGAAGCTTCGCAATCAAAAACTGCAGCAACTCCGACGGCTCGGTGACCTTTAATGCAATCTCTTTGGACTTAACAGGACGAAGCGGTGATTTTTTCTGAGGATATTTCATTGTTTTTGTTTCATGTTATAAAAAGTGCCTGAGCGATAAGGTTACAAAGCTCCCGGATAATGAATAAGGCTTCAAAGATATCTTTTCGCCTTGGGATTCCGCTACCCTGAACCTTTTTACTACTCCCTTATAATCTTGATTTCACCGCCACGTCCAAGTTTCATGATGCTGGACGGAACAGCTTTTTGCACATCATCCTGCCGGTACTTCACTACGTAATCAACGGCAGCAATAATTTCCGGGTCTATTTCGTCAAAACAGGCAGGTGAGGGTTTTCCGCTGATGTTGGCCGAAGTTGACACAACCGGTCGCTTAAACCGACGAATCAGCTCGCTGCTGAACTTCTCGGCCGTAATACGGATTCCGATGCTGCCGTCTTCGGCAATCAGGTTTTTAGCCATATTTCTGGCGCCGTCATATATAATTGTGAGGGGCTTGTCGCTCAGCTCAATCAGATCGTAAGCGATTTCAGGCACTTCGTCAACATAACGTTCCAGCAAAGCAACATTTTCCATCAGAACCAACATGTTTTTTGTGTTCTCGCGGTTTTTGATGGCATAAAGCCGTTTCACTGCTTCTTCGTTGGTGGCATCGCAACCCAGGCCCCAAATGGTATCGGTCGGATACAAAATCACGCCGCCTTTTTGCAGCACCTCAAGTGCCGCTTTAACATCTTCAATCATTCAAAAAGGGTATTATAAAGTTGTTTCATCTGTGTGGCAAAAACTTCCGGAGTAAACCTTTCCGCATTCACTTTTCCTTTCGCAATCATCACTTTCCTCAGTTCTTCTCCGGCAAGCAAATCAATTATGGCCTGCCCTATTTCTTCAGGTTTTTCCGGATTGACATATAAGGCAGCATCACCCCCGACTTCGGGCAGACTACTCGTATCCGAGGTAATCACCGGGCAACCCGATGCCTGTGCTTCAGCAACAGGCAAGCCGAAACCTTCGAATAACGACGGATAAACCATCGCCTCCGCAAGCTGATACAGGCTGGCCAGTTCTGTATCCTGAATTCCGGACAAAAAAAACACGTCCGGACAACCCCGGTTATCCGCAATAAAATCCTCACAGGCGGCCTTGTAGCGCGTGGGTTTTCCGACCACCACCAAGGGCACTTCAATTCCTGAACAGATCATCCCGTTGAGTAAACCCAACAGATTTTTTCGCGGCTCAACGGTTCCCACAGTCAGTAAAAACCGCTCCGGAAGCCGGAACTTCCCGCGGATGTGCTGTTTCTGAGCTTCCTCAATCGGCTGATAGAAAACCGGATTGACAGACTGGTAAATGACTTTGATCTTCTGTTCGGGAACAGAAAAAAAAGTCATCAGATCCCGTTTCGTTTGGCCGGAGATGGCATGAATCCGATCGGCCGCCCGGCATGCGGACCTGAACTTCAGATCGTAAATATTCCTGTCGAGCCTCCTGAAAAATTCAGAATAACGGATGTAAATCAGATCGTGAATGGTAACCACCGATTTGATTCCCGTTTTATTGATCCCCACCGGCAACTCGTGGCTCAGCCCGTGATAAATATCAAGTTCAAGATTTTGAGCCAGTTTGGTAACCTGAAAGGTACGCCAGACATTTCCCAGATTTTTCCACCAAAACTGTTCAGGCCTGACTTCCCGCGAATTTTCAGGAGCAACCCAAAGAGTTTTTTTAACTCCGGAGTTAAACAGGAAAAACTGATCGCCGGAACATTGCCGGACAAGCGCAGCAATGCTGTTCCGGCTGAAATTCCCCAGGCCGGCCGCATTATTAAAAGCACGTTTGGCGTCAAATCCGATTCTCATGTACCGATTTTATATCTTCGGCAAAAGTACATTCTAAAAACAAGAAAAAGGATGTCAAATCATTATTTCGACATCCTTTCTCCAATAAACCAGAAGGTTCCTGCCCTTTCCGCTATT
Organism: Prolixibacteraceae bacterium; assembly: GCA_016788685.1. Taxonomy (GTDB): domain Bacteria; phylum Bacteroidota; class Bacteroidia; order Bacteroidales; family Prolixibacteraceae; genus Aquipluma. The sequence goes on from JAEUSS010000254.1 coordinate 12,140, forward strand.
TAAAGTTCTTCAGCCCGTCAAAATCCAGGGTACTGAAATAATCATCGAGCGTTTCGGCACGGCGGATTTGCATCACTTCCCCGCTTTCGCGGAGCAACAATTCAGCGGAACGAAGTTTCCCGTTGTAATTAAAACCCATTGCGTGGCCGTGGGCTCCGGTATCGTGAATCACCACCAGGTCGCCGGGTTCCATGACCGGCAATTTACGGTTAATCGCAAATTTATCGTTGTTTTCACACAACGATCCGGTAACGTCGTAAACCTGATCCTGCGGCTCATATTCTTTGCCCATAACAGTAATGTGATGGTACGATCCGTACAACGCAGGGCGCATCAGATTTGCCATGCACGAATCCAGACCGGCATATTGTTTATACGTTTTTTTGATGTGCAATACCTGCGAAACCAGGAATCCGAACGGGCCTGTCATGGCGCGTCCCGATTCGAAATAAATCCGAAGCGGAGCCAAGCCGTTGGCTTCAATTTTCTCCTGATACAATCTCCTGATCCCCTGGCTCATAAAATCCAGATCGACAGGCTGATCACCGGGGCGATAAGGAATTCCGACACCGCCGCCTAAATTGGCAAACTCGATATCTATTCCCACTTTTTCCTTGATTTCCACAATCAGGTCAAACAAAATCTGGGCTGTTTCAACAAAATAGGCCGGATCGAGTTCGTTGGAAGCCACCATCGTGTGTAAACCGAAACGTGTCACACCTTTGTTTTTCAGTATCTGGTAACCTTCGAACAACTGTTCGCGGGTAAAGCCATACTTCGCTTCTTCCGGGTGCCCGATAATGGTATTTCCTTCTTTCAGTGCCCCCGGATTGTAACGGAAACAAACCAGATTGGGCAAACCAACATTTTTTTCAAGGTATTCGATGTGCGAGATATCATCCAGATTAATAATAGCACCCAACTCAATCGCCTTTTTGTATTCGTAAGCCGGCGTATCGTTAGAAGTGAACATGATTTCGTCGCCTTTCATTCCCAGTCTTTCAGCCAGCACCAGTTCAGCAATCGAACTGCAGTCGATGCCAAAACCCTCTTCCCGCATAATTTTCATCAGGTACGGGTTGGGAGCCGATTTAATGGCGTAATACTCTTTAAAACCCGGATTCCATGAAAATGCTTTGATGAATTTTCGGGCATACTCGCGGATTCCTTTTTCATCATAGATATGAAAAGGGGTTGGATATCGTTCGATGATCTTCTCGATCTGTTGTTTCGAAAATGGAAGTTGTTTTGTTGTCATTTTCAATTTTTAAATATATAGGGCTGCAAATTTACAGTTTTTTATAAATAAAGCACATCCGCAACCAGTTCATTACTTAAATAGCCCGAAACAATTTCTTTCACTTCACCTTCCATCCGGATATTCCAGGCTTCGTCAATGTCAATACGCAGTGCTCCTCCCGGCATTCTGACAGTCAGATTACGATCGGCCAGTCCCTTTTTAACCACGACGGCAGCCACCGCGCACGACGAACTTCCGGAGGCCAGTGTATAACCGGCACCACGTTCCCAAATCAGAATTTCAACTTCGCCGCGCGAAACCACCTTGGCAAACTGCACATTGATGCGGTTGGGAAACATCGGGTGATTTTCAATCTCCGAACCGTATTTCAGGATCTCCGATTTACTCAGTTTATCACACAGAATGACGCAGTGCGGATTTCCGACCGAAACGCAGTTGATCATGAATGTTTCGTCAACAATATTGAGCGGAATATCCATGCATTCGGGTTCGTCGCACACCACCGGAACCTGATGGGAACCGAAAATAGCTTTCCCCATATCAACTTTCACCAGATTGGCTTTGCCATCCGTTTCCTTCGAAACTTCGGCAGTAACAATCCCGCCCAGCGTTTCAATGGTAAATACTTTTCCTGAAGTGTGGCCGTAATCGTAAAGGTATTTGGCAAAAATGCGCAGTCCGTTCCCGCTTTTTTCAGCTTCAGAACCATCCGGATTATAAATTCTCAGGCCAAAGTCAGCCTCAGATGAAGCCACTTTAAGCAGAATCCCATCCGAACCGATACCGTAATGAACATCACAAAGCAGTTGAATATTTTTTTCATTCAGGCTGAAAGAAAGTCCGGCTTCATCCAGTACAAAATAATCGTTTCCGAGTCCGTGTGATTTGACAAAAAAGTTTTGCATAATATCTGTTTTATGAGTTGTATACTGATCTGATGACTTTCATAATAATCAAACATTTAAAACATCGGGTCCCAGGGCGGCAACATTTCGGGCTTCTGTGCATAAATTTCGAGCACCTTCTCGCTCAGGTACTTTTTGTGTACCACAAACCTGAACATGTACTCGTCGAACCATGCATCGGTAAACGTAAGATACCCCTTTTCGCCGGCAGCCGGCCCCCAGCTGTTTTCAAACTGCCATTTGACAGGCTTTTGCTGATTATCCACATCAACGGCAATCAGCGCCATGCCGTGACTTGAGCCGCTTTCTCCAGTCTGAATACGTTGCGCCTTGTCCATCCCGAATTTGACGCCGTAAACCGATTCGAAATCGAAATTATCAACATCGAGAATACCGACATCGCGGCGCAATTGTTTCCCAACATCGCACGAAGCATACAAAGCTTCGTTATTTTTGATGGACGCAACACAAAATTCCTTGATCACTTCGTTGGGAAGATTCACATAGTGCCAATTCTCACCTTCCTGCGTATTGCGGTAATTTTCAACCTCATAGTGTTTCCAGAAGGGGCGCGACGGATCGTTCATCAGCATCACGTAGTCATCAAGGTTAGTATTGCCAAATACTGCAGCCATAAAACTCTTCGGTGTGTATGATTGTGCTTCGGCAATCGTCTTATCTTTGGTCTTGTATCTCCACTTAAATTCGGTTGGAGGTTCGCCCAGGTTGAGCGCCAGCATGCGGTAAATCTCCGAGAGCATCTCCATTTTACGAACGCCCAGTTTTTTATGGTCGGCTTTGGCAGCAACCATTCTACGAAGTTCCAGCGCATCTTCGCGCAACTTGGTATTGATCAGCTTGACCATCCAGTTTGTATTTTCGCTCGAATTGGTTTCGCCCATTGCTTCTTTGGGCACCATCCCGTATTTCTTTGCAAGGTTCACAAAGTTGATCCATTGCCCGCCGTCGTCAACCGGCGAACGCATGTACCATTTCACTTTCTGATCGTCGATCGGAAGACCAGCAGAACTTACCGCATTAGTCAGAAAAAGGTTTGATTTTTCCAGTAAATCGTAAAAATAAAGGTAGTTCTCAGAAAACTCGAATTCAGCCAGATTAAACTGTTTCATGACCATTGGCCTGAACAAATTCAGCGAAGAGAACATCCAGCAACGGCCTGATTTTTTCTGATCGGTAATTCCGGAGACATCAACCCGGTAGGTAAACAAATGGTCGGTCGTCCCGGCATTTTCGCGGTTCCAGGCCAACTGGGTAATTTCTGTTGACGAAAGTGCGTTTTGCATGGCTTTCGTGTACACGTCTTTTTTAAATCCGGATCTGATCTGATCCAAATCCCCCTGGGTAAGATTCTGGGCTGAGGCCGAAAAAACCGCCAACAGCAGAACCAGCATTAATCGTATCTTCATTTTGTATAAATATTGATGAGTCATGTTTCGGAGTGCTAAAAATAACCATAAATCCGGAAGCAGAACCGCTGCAGGCCAAAAAGATTGGAACCCGAACTTGGCGTTGTTGTGCCTCCGGCTGATCAAAAGCAATGATTTATTCTTTTATCTTTGACCCGCAAAGAACAAACAACATTACAAGCCGTTTAGTTGTTCTAAAAAATAAAGCGTTATGAATTTCGAAGTTGATAAAATACGTCAGGATTTCCCGATCCTTCACCAACAGATATACAACCGCCCTTTGGTTTATTTTGACAATGCGGCCACAACCCAGCGACCGAAGCAAGTGATTGATGCGCTGAATAAAACCTATACCGAATATTACGGGAATATACACCGTGCCGCCCACTTTCTGGCCGACAAAGCGACCGAAGCCTACGAGGGCACCCGCGAGAAAGCCCGAAACTTTATCAATGCCGAAACCCGCGAACAGATCATTTTTACCAAAGGCACCACCGAGAGTATTAATCTGGCCGCCTTCTCGTTTGGCGAAGCATTTGTTCAGGAAGGAGATGAGATTATTGTTTCGGAAATGGAGCACCACTCCAACATTGTTCCGTGGCAACTGATGGCTGCCCGGAAAGGTGCAAAGATTGTGATGCTCCCGATCGACAATGACGGGCGGTTGCTGATTGAAATGCTTGAACAGCTGATAACCAAACGCACCAGGCTCATTGCTGTTGCTCATGTCTCGAATGTACTTGGCACCATCAACCCGGTTAAGCAAATCGCCCGGATCGCCCGCAACAACGGAGTCCGGATTTTTGTCGACGGGGCCCAGGCTGCACCACACCTGCGGATTGACGTTCAGGATATGGATGTTGATTTTTACGCATTCTCGGCACACAAAATGTATGGTCCGAACGGAGTCGGGGTCCTGTATGGAAAAACAGAACTGCTGGAACAGATGCCTCCCTACCAGGGCGGCGGCGAGATGATTTCGGAAGTCAAATTTTCAGGAACAACTTACAACGAACTGCCATATAAGTTTGAGGCCGGAACGCCGAACATCAGCGGTGTGATTGCATTCGGAGCGGCAATCGATTACCTCCGGAATACCGGAATTGAAACAGTTGCCGCATGGGAACACGAACTGCTGAGTTACGCCACTGCCGCATTAAACCAAATACCCGGCCTGCGGATTTACGGCACACAAGCTGAAAAGTCGGGCGTAATTTCGTTTAATGTTGAAGGTGCCCATTTCTTTGATCTGGGAACCATGCTCGACAAGTTTGGCATTGCAGTGCGCACCGGTCACCACTGTGCCGACCCGCTGATGGACCATTTCGGAATTCAGGGAACTGTGCGGGCTTCGTTTGCCTTTTACAACACCAGGGAAGAAATCGATCGTTTCGTTGACGCACTGAAGAAAGTGATTGCCATGTTTTAAAACGCGGCTCACAGGTTAACTGAAGCAATCATTTCGCTGAACCTTGCCACACAAATCAGTATTCCGGCCAACGCAAAATTGAGAAAAGCTCTGCCCGGCACAATCTGAGCAACGATAAAAAACAAAGGCCGTCTCAGGTAAACAGAGACGGCCTTCATTATGAATTTATTCGCGATTAATAATTTTCGGCTTCAATTTCGAAGTAAGCCTGAGAATGGCCGCAAACCGGACATTTCAACGGGGGTTTGGCCGATTCGTGCAGGAATCCGCAAACCCTGCATTTCCATACCACTTTGCCTTCGCGCTCAAATACTTTTCCTTCTTCCAGATTTTGGTACAACTTCCGGTAACGAGCTTCGTGTGCCTTCTCAATTTTGGCGATCGATTTAAAAAGCACGGCAATTTGCTTGAACCCTTCTTCTTCGGCAATCCGGGCAAACTCCGGATACAATTCAGTCCATTCCTCGTTTTCTCCGTCAGCAGCAGCTTTCAGATTTTCGAGTGTTGTACCGATCTTTCCGGCCGGATAAGTGGCTGTAATTTCCACCATACTGCCTTCCAGCGGTTTAAAAAACTGTTTGGCATGCGAACGTTCATTTTCAGCAGTCTCCATAAAAAGAGCGGCTATTTGTTCCAGTCCTTCAGCTTTTGCCTGTTTGGCAAAAAACTCGTAGCGGTTGCGGGCTTGAGACTCTCCGGCAAATGCTTTGAGCAAATTTTTTTCGGTCTGTGATCCGGCTAATGATTCCATAGTTAATTGTTTTTATACTGATTTAATTTTTCAACGGAACTATTTCCTAAAACTACAAATTTATCCCCCCTTGCGAAAGAACTCCATGTAATTTAGACTCATTCAAAAGTATGGTTATGGATCGGGAAACCACCTCCCCCGGATCAACTGCATGGCAATCAGATTTCCTCTTGTTTTATTAATATTTTGTAAGGAATAGACAGGTCTGCATTTTTATTTTTGCAGGAAATCAAAAAATACCGACATTTGCATCCTTTATTAAGCTATAGTTCATGACCATAAACGAAATACAGAAAGAGATCATTGAGGAGTTTTCGGTATACGAAGACTGGATGGATAAATACAGTTATCTGATTGAACTAGGCAACGATCTGAAAGAGCTGGACCCAAAGGACAAAACCGATCAGTACCTGATTAAAGGTTGCCAATCGAGGGTTTGGCTGGTTTCTGATTTTGCCGGCGGGAAAATTACCTTCAGGGGAGAAAGTGACGCCGTTATTGTAAAAGGCCTGGTGGCTTTACTGCTCAGGGTTGTGTCGGACCGGACTCCTGCCGAAATCATCGAAAACGAGTTATTCTTCGTTGATGAGATTGGCCTGAAGCAACACCTTTCGCCTACCCGCTCGAACGGATTGCTGGCTATGATCAAACAAATCAGGCTTTATGCTGTTGCTTATAACAGAATTTCAGAAAAGGAGAACGACTGATGGATGCCAGAATTGATTTAATAATTGAACGACTGAAAGACGTTTACGACCCGGAAATACCGGTAAATATTTACGATCTGGGGTTGATTTACAACGTAGACATCGATGATAACAACAAGGCTAATATTATTATGACACTTACGGCACCCGGCTGTCCTGTTGCGGACATTCTGGTTGAAGATGTCAGGCAAGCAGCAATAGCCGTTGAAAACGTATCGGAAGCTGACGTAGAACTGACTTTTGACCCGCCGTGGGACAAATCGATGATGAGCGAAGAAGCCCGGCTTGAGCTTGGATTTTTTTAATTCTCTTTATGATACACTCAACCAGCTGCGGCTGGTTGTTTTTTTTATAAGCAAACATCTCTCAGCTCCAAATCCTGAAGAGTAAAATAAAACACCGTTCCTTTTCCCGGCTCAGACTCCAGCCAGATTCTCCCGCCCAGCAACTCTACCAGCTTTTGGGTGATGGCAAGCCCCAAACCTGTTCCCCGATAAATCCGCTCCTGATTTTCGTTTAACTTCCTGAACCTGTGAAAAATAGCTTCGTGATACTCTTTACTGATCCCGATTCCCGAATCCTTTACATACAAAATCAAATTTTGCCTGGCATCTAAAAAATATCCCATTTCAATCATTCCTTCATCGGTAAACTTTAAGGCATTAGACAGCAAATTGATAAAAACCTGCTTTACACGTACCCTATCCGAAAAAACAAACAACTCTTTCCCTTTTATTCCCTGAGACACCTGAAACCCGACCTTCGGGTTATGGTTTCCCTGTACAAACATCTGAAACAATTCATACATCAAAAGCATCATACTGAAATCCTGCCGTTTGATGGACAGCTGTTGGGCTTCAATTTTTGAAAGATCGATAATCTCATCGATCAGTACAAGCAGTGATTCGGTATTGGATTCTATTAAATCAGAATACATTTTCCGGGTTGTTTCATCCAGATCAACATCACTCAACAGCGACGAAAAACCAACAATCGAATTCAGCGGTGTCCGGATTTCGTGCGAAACATTGGCCAAAAAAGCCGACTTCAGATTATCCGACTCTTCAGCCTTTTTCTTGGCCTCCAGCAAACGGATATTCGTTTCATTGAGCTTGGTGTTTGCACCCTCCAGCTCATCGATTACACCGCCAAGCTGGTTATAGGCCTCTTCGAGCTGCTGTTTCTGCGTTTCAATTTTCAGAAGCTGACTTTTGCTTTGTTGCTGCGCCTTTTTTCGCCGCTGATTGACTAAAGAAAGAAAAAGAACCACAAAACTTAACAAAATGAGCGCGAATACAAGAATGCCAAAGTTTGACCGGGTGAAAATATTTTTTGAATTGACTAATAAGGCACCCGCAGGAAGCGCCTTAACTGAAATACCAAACCGATCAAGCTCGGCACGATCAAAAAAGCTCTCCTGGCTGGTCAGATAGACATGACTGCGCAAATTATGATTGGGCAGGTTCATTAACTGTATCAGCAGTTCAACTGCCTTCGCCCCCTGCGTGGAGCCTCTCTGGTGAAGCACTCCTGTAACTCCTTTACCGAGCGACATCATATTATTCGAAAAAACAGGAACACGTGCCAGTTGCCCGATCTTCTCCAACAACAGATTCTCGTCAACCCGATTCCCGTATTTGTCCTGATTAACGCCAATGTAAAAAATAGCATCAAACCCGATGTTCGAACTCACCATTGAACAAATAGACTCTTCATCAACATCTTCAGGAAACCGGACCTTAAAATCAGGGAACCGTGCTCCCTGCCGGGACAGATTCTCCCGGTATATCTTCCCGGTCGTAGTCTGATCGACAACAACAAGCAACTCTTTCGAATCCGGAAGCAGATTTTTAATCAGATCCACGATACTGTCGCTGACTGATGTTTCTTTAAATCCGAAATATTCAGATCCTTCCAGCGGATAATCTTCCGGATTGGAAATTCCGGCAAAAACAACCGGAACTCCGGGGAAAAGATTCTGATCATATTGAAATGAAAAGTCAAGCGCATCGTTGTCGGTTACCAAAACCCCGTCAATCCTCACGCCTGCATATTTCTTCTTCAGATACTGGCTGGTAACATCGAACTGCGTCTGAACAAACTGCTTGGAATTTAGCCCCTCAAAAAAAAAGGTAATCTCCGGATTTTTCCTGAATTCGGATACGATTCCGACCGTCAGGCTATCCGTCCACCGGTAGCCCTGCTGATAAGAATTAATCACCAGAACATTTTTTGTTTTCTCCGAAGCTAAAGCGCTGCAAATGCCTGCAATTAAAATAATTGACAGGAAAACCGCCCCGAAAATATGTTTTAGCTTAAAAATCACACGGAACCACAAAGCTAGTTAAGAGTTTAGAAAAATAGTGATTTTACTTTAACACGCAAAATTTTTTATTCTCTGACAATCTGGTCCTCCCGAAAATTACTGAACAAAAAAAAGGTGGCTATCTCAAAACTTGTGACGGCCACCTTCATGCTCCTCGGGAGCTGTTTACTATTTCTGATTTTTCAGATTTACCAAAAGATTAAGTTCTTCCAACTGTTCCGCAGAAATGGTTGACGGGCTGTCCATCATCACGTCGCGGCCCGAGTTGTTTTTCGGGAAAGCAATGGTATCGCGGATGCTGTCCAAACCGGCAAACATAGAGGTTAAACGGTCGAAACCGAAAGCAATACCGGCATGCGGCGGAGCTCCGAATTTGAACGCGTTCATCAGGAAGCCAAACTGGTATTCGGCCTGTTCCGGAGTAAATCCGAGCAAACCAAACATCCGGGCCTGAAGGGCTTTGTCGAAAATACGAACTGAACCTCCACCAATTTCAACCCCGTTGATCACCAAATCGTAGGCATTGGCACGAACGGCTCCCGGGTTGGTATCGAGCAGCGGAATATCTTCGGGTTTCGGGGCGGTGAACGGATGGTGCATCGCGTAGAAACGCGCCGTATCTTCGTCCCATTCCAACAACGGGAAATCGACCACCCACAGCGGCTGGAACACGTTTTTATCGCGTAATCCCAACTGGCTCGCCATTTCCAGACGCAGATCGCCGATGGCTTTCAGCATTTTTTCTTTTACTCCGGAAAGGATTAGCAACAAATCGCCGGGTTTGGCACCAAATGCCTCGACCCATTTCTGAAGATCTTCCGGGGTATAAAATTTATCGACTGACGATTTGATCGTTCCATCGGTATTTACTTTCACGTAAACCAAGCCTTTGGCGCCGATTTGCGGGCGTTTCACCCACTCGGTCAGTGCATCGGTCTGTTTACGGGTATATTCCGAACAACCTTCGGCACAGATTCCGCCGATAAACTCAGCATCGTCGAACACCGGGAATCCGTGTCCTTTGGCCAAAGCAGTCAGGTCTTTGATTTTCATTCCGAAACGGATGTCCGGTTTATCCGATCCGTAGCTTTCCATCGCTTCGGAATACGGCATGCGCGGAAATTCGGTAATGTCGATTCCTTTAATTTCTTTGAACAGGTATTTGGTCAGGCCTTCGAACATGTTCAGGATATCTTCCTGCTCCACGAACGACATTTCACAGTCGATCTGGGTAAATTCGGGCTGACGGTCGGCACGTAAATCTTCGTCGCGGAAGCATTTCACGATCTGGTAATAGCGGTCGAAACCAGCGACCATCAGCAACTGTTTCAGCTGTTGCGGCGACTGTGGCAAAGCGTAAAACTCGCCCGGATTCATGCGTGAAGGCACCACAAAGTCGCGGGCCCCTTCCGGAGTTGATTTGATCAGAACCGGAGTTTCGGTTTCGATGAAATTTTGACTGTCGAGGTAAGAGCGCGTAGCGAAAGCCATTTTCGAACGCAGGATCAGTGTATCGCGAACCGGAGCACGGCGCAAATCGAGGTAACGGTATTTCATACGGATTTCGTCGCCGCCATCGCTTTCGTCTTCGATGGTAAACGGCGGAGTATCCGAGCTGTTCAGTATCCTGACCGATGAAATTTCGAGTTCAATCTCCCCGGTTGGAATATTTTTGTTTTTGCTGCTGCGCTCACGAACTTTTCCGGTAGCCTGAACCACATATTCGCGGCCAAGCTGATTTGCAACATCGGCAACCGACTGTTCTGTTTTTTCATCAACTACCAGCTGAGTAATGCCGTAGCGGTCGCGAAGATCGATGAAAGTCATACCGCCCAGGTTACGAACGCGCTGAACCCAGCCTGCAAGGGTTACCACCGAACCCTGATGATTGATGCGTAATTCGCCGCATGTATGTGTTCTGTACATATTTGTATCTGTTTTGTTCAGTGCAAAAATAAGCAGTTTTTGGAATAATATGCCCGAAAAAATCAGTTTGGCAGTTAAAGTTTGAACGGAAAGATTTCACAGATAAAAATCATTAAATATTTTCCATTCGTACTGTACATATGATCATATATATTTTATAAATTGCCTGAACTAAAAATCAAAGGCCTGCATGAACCATAAACGACTCCTGGAAACCAACAGATCGTCAAGCATTCCCTGTGCGCAATCACGCCTGTTTACCAATGAACGACTGCCTTCGGTCTAAATCCGTCCCGACTATATTTTGCAAAACTCCTGCACGCTGATCTAAAAAAAACAACTATACCACAACACAACAACTAACTAATCAGACATTATGAAGAATCTTTTTGCTTTTTTGCTGCTCACTCTTCTTACGGCAGCCCTGACGCATGCACAGGAAACTCCAAAAGTAAAGTTTGAAAAGGTATCCGAAGAAGAAATGAAAATGAACGTTTACCAGGCCGACACGGCAGCTGAAGCAGTCATCCTCTTTGACGACGGCACTTCTGAAGTATCTTACGACCTCGACAAAGGATTTATGCTTACTTATGAACGATTTGTGCGGATCAAGATTTTGAAGCAATCCGGCACCAACTGGGGGAACTTTTCGATCCCGCTTTATTCTTCAGGGCAAAGCAAGGAAGACATCCGATCGGTAAAAGGCAGCACGTTCAATTATGAAAACGGGAAAGTAGTGAAAACCGAGATGAAAAAAGAATCTGTCTTCAGAGAAAGAGAAAACAAATATTGGGAAATGGTGCGTCTTTCACTGCCCTCGGTAAAAATCGGCTCGGTGATTGATTTAAAATATTCGATATACTCGCCCCTGTTGTGGAACCTGCGCTCGTGGAATTTCCAGTATTTAATCCCGGTCAAATGGAGCCAATACGAGGTTGCTTATCCCGAATACTTTGCATACAACCAGTCTTCGAAAGGATATCACCCGATGAATTCCAAAACTCAGTCGCAACGGCAGGAAACCATCAACTATACCTCATCCTCTTCAGGAAACAACGGGCAGAAAACACAGGAACACCGGACCATTACCTACATGTCAAACATATTCAGATACTCGGCCTGCGATGTGCCCGCACTAAAAAAAGAACCTTATGTGACAACGCTCGACAATTACACCACCGCGCTTAAAACCGAATTAGCCTCAACCGACTTTACCAAAATTGGCGGAAAATATAAAAGCTACACCAACTCATGGAGCAACGTTGTCAACGACCTGATTGCTGACGAAGACTTTGGCGGGCAAATCAAGTCGGCCAACTTTGCAAAAGAAGATGTGGCCAACCTCATTTCCGGAAAAACAGACGAAAAACAAAAAATGCAGGCTTTATACAATCACATTCAGCGCAACATCAAATGGAACGGAATAAAATCATACATGCCTTCCAAACCGCTGAGAAAGGTATATGCCGAAAAAACAGGCAATTCAGCCGAAGTGAACCTGACACTCATTTCAATGCTTAACAGTGCAGGAATAGATGCCCACCCGGTGATCCTGAGCACACGTGAAAACGGGATAATTTTTCCCTCTCACGCTTCACTCAGCGACTGCAACTATATTATAGCCCGGGCAACGATCAACGGGGCGCCTGTACTTCTTGATGCAACAGAACAAAATATGCCTGCTGGCCTGATTCCTTTCCGATGCCTT
>JAEUSS010000304.1 GCA_016788685.1 Prolixibacteraceae bacterium
ATCCGGCAGGCAGTCAGGAAAAATCCGGAAGCAACAATTGTGTTCACCGGATGTTATGCCCAATTGCAACCCGAAGCGATTCAAAAGATTGAAGGAGTCGACCTCATCATTGGTTCGTCCGAAAAACAAAACATCACCGAATATCTGGGCAGTCTGACCAAAAAAGAGCAGACCGAAATCCACATCCATAAGCCCAAAGAGATTAAAAACTATTTCCATGCCTATTCGTTTGGCGACCGCACCCGCAGTTTCCTGAAAGTTCAGGACGGATGCGATTATTACTGCACCTATTGCACCATTCCGTTTGCCCGCGGACGTAGCCGCAACGACAGCATTGCCAATACCGTTGCCGAAGCCCGCGAAATAGTTGCCAAAGGCACCATGGAAATTATCCTGACCGGCGTAAACATTGGCGATTTCGGCAAATCAACAGGCGAAGACTTCATCGATCTGTTGCGTCAGCTCGACCAGATTGAAGATTTGCACCGCATCCGTATTTCGTCGGTTGAGCCCAACCTGCTAACCGACGAAATCATTGAATTTGCAGCCCGGTCGCAACGCATCATGCCGCATTTTCACCTGCCGCTCCAATCCGGATCGAACGATGTTTTAGCCCTGATGAAACGCAAATACAAACGCGAAGTGTTTGAAAGTCGCGTGAATAAAATAAAACAAGAGATTCCGCATGCCTTTATCGGTGTCGACATCATTGCCGGGACCAATGGCGAAACCGACGATTTTTTCCGCGATTCATACCGTTTTATTGCCGATCTGGATGTATCGCAGCTGCATGCCTTCCCTTATTCTGAAAGGCCGGGAACCAAAGCACTTGAAATAAAACCCGTAATTCCGGTTGAAGAGCGCAAACAACGCACCCAGCGGCTGATTTCCCTGTCGGACCGGAAGACCGAAGACTTTTACAGACAAAATCTGGGGAGCATACACGAAGTACTCTTCGAAGAGCAAAAAGATAAAAAATCGCTTTCAGGATTTACCGACAACTACATCAGGGTTGAAACCGCTTACGATAAAAATCTGGAAAACCGCATTGTTCAGGTAAAACTTGAAAACATATTACCCAACGGAAACGTTTGGGGAACGGTAACCGAAGTTCCATTCAACTCAGAACCCTGAAAGAGAAACGCCGGGAAAACTGAATCAGTAAACAGACAACTCATCAATCACAACTTATAACCAACAGACATGAATCTCGAAATACTTTGCACTCAAGTTCAACAGCTGGCCCGCGAAGTTGGCCGGTTCATTTCCGAAGAACGGTTGAAATTTACAGCTGAAGATATTATCCACAAAGGGAAATCGGACATGGTGACTTATGTCGACAAAACATCCGAAACCCGTATTGTCGCAGCTCTGCGCGGCTTATTGCCCGGTTCAGGATTTATTGCCGAAGAAGGAACTGCACAGGATAACGGAGAGAAATACCGTTGGGTAATCGATCCGCTCGATGGCACCACGAACTTTATTCACGGTATTGCTCCTTTTGCGGTAAGCATCGCGCTGATGGAAGACGAGGAGATTGTGATGGGCGTTATTTACGAAATAAACCTGGACGAAATGTTTTACGCCTGGAAAGGCAGCAAAGCTTATCTGAACGGAAAAGAAATACAGGTTTCAAAAGCTTCAACCACTGCCGACTCGCTGATTGCCACCGGGTTTCCGTACTATGATTTTTCGAAACTCGACAATTACCTCGAAGCGATGAACTATTTCATGCGTAATTCGCACGGTATGCGCCGTTTGGGCTCTGCCGCTTCCGATTTGGCTTATGTGGCGGCCGGAAGATTTGAAGGGTTCTACGAACATGCCCTGCATTCGTGGGATGTGGCTGCCGGAATTATCATTCTGAAGCAGGCCGGAGGAAAAGTCAGTGACTTCAATGGCGGTGAAAACTATTTATTTGGCGGTGAAATGATTGCCTGCAACGCCAATTATTTCGACGAATTTTACTCCATTGTGCATAAACATCTGGGTACGGACAAATAAGCGGATCCGGGTGACTGACGCCGGATTGGCGGACTGAATATTCCGGACTGGATGATTGTACAGGTCTTCGTGACTTTATTGCCGGAAGTAAAAAAAACATTGTAAATTGCATCAAACTAACAA
>JAEUSS010000320.1 GCA_016788685.1 Prolixibacteraceae bacterium
GTACTGAACGAAGAAGGCTACAATTCTAACGGCGAAGCATTTACAATAATAAACCAGGTAAGAAGCCGTGCCGGTTTATCAGCGCTTACTTCAGCAAAAGCGCCCAACCAGAGTGCCTTTCGTTCAGCAATATTTCAGGAAAGGAGATCTGAATTCGCCTGTGAATATTTACGGTGGTTTGATGTGCTACGATCAGGTAATGCTTTGACCATAATGAATAATTTTCTATCCAGGGCGGATCAGGGTAGTGGAAAATATCAGATGAAAGATTACCAGACAATCTTTGCTATCCCGCAAGATGAACTGAATAACAATCCGGATACCAAGTATATGTGGCAAAATCCCGGTTATTGATAATTTATCAGGAATAAGGGAGTTGAATACTCCCTTATTCCTTGAAATAATAAGACATTGTTCACGAAAACAAACTTCTTGTTGCAACAACTTATTCGAAAAGCATTTAATGTTCGTTATTACCTGTTAAAACAACTTAGATATTCTTAAGGATATAATAACAGAAATAAGATTTATCATGCAAACTGTATCTTCTATATATAACCAACACATGAAAAGAAAAACCATTGTCTTATTATTGGTTATAATAGGCGCCCACCCTGCTTTTTCTCAAGAAGAAAAACCATACCACCCAAGCAAGAGTTGGCTTTCCAGGGCGAAGTGGCACAAAATTGTTTTGGAATAAAAAAAGCACAGGGGAGTATTAAACAAATTGAACAAGGGCCTGGACATATAAATTTCAACAAATCAGTTGTTAATCAGCCAATCTGCATAGGTGAAAAAAATACGAACATGGAATCGGTGTCCATGCAACGAGTTCTGTATTAGTCCGCCTGCCTAAACCGGCCAGCCGATTTTATGCTGAAGCAGGAATGGATAATATCAATCATTACCTGAACCCGGGAGAAGAAATTAGTTCTCCATCGGTTTGCCCTTTTGTATTGGGAAGGGAACGAGGCTCTGAGGATGTTTTTCTGGAATCTGTATTCCATGGTATTTACAGAGGTTGAAATTGCTTCCTGCATCTGTATTTGTATTCAATACTATACTGATTACTATTGTAATGGTACTGTTTCTTTGAATGTCTGACTTATTTGTAATTTGTTGAATTACTAATGTTTAACTTGAATGATTACGTGTGAAAAAGAATATTTGTCAGAATTTATTCGTTATGATTATTCTTATCGGTATCTGTTCCGGACGAATAGTCGCTCAGCTCCCAATTACTGAACTGCCTCCACACCCGCGCCTCCTGCTCTTAAGAGGCGAAGAAACAAGCATTAGTCAATCCGTTTCTTCAGGCGAAATCTGGAAGAAAGTACATCAGACTATTTGTTCGTGGAGCGATAGCCTGCTTTTACGAAAACCAGTCGAAAGGATTATGACCGGCAAACGGTTACATGGTCCGGCCCGGGAATGCCTGTTGCGGGTATGTTACCTTTCATATACATGGCGGATGACCGGAGAGAAAAAGTATTTTAAAAGGGCAGAACAGGAAATGCTGGCAGCCGCTTCTTTCACTGACTGGAACCCGGAGCATTTTCTTGACGTGGCAGAATTCACCCTGGCGCTGGCCATTGGCTACGACTGGCTATACGACAACCTTTCTGAGATGTCGCGGGCTGCTATCAGGGAAGCCATTATAAAGAAGGGGCTGGAACCTTCATTGATCAGCGATTATACGAAATGGCTGTCGCGGCCCGACAACTGGAACCAGGTATGCAATACGGGCATGACCTACGGTGCACTGGCTGTTTGGGAAAGTGCCCCGGATTTGGCCAGACAAATCATCAACCGCGCCATCGACAAAATTTCGCTTCCCATGAAATCATACGATCCGGACGGAGTTTACAACGAAGGGTATGGTTACTGGGGGTATGGAACAACGTTCAATGTTTTGTTCCTCAGTACGATGGAGAAGCTATTTCCATCTGGTTTTGGACTGTCCGGCTACGGTGGCTTTTATAAAACAGCAGGCTATTTGAGCCATATGTCCGGGACATCCGGCCTGGCATTTAATTATTCTGACAACATTTCGGCCAGAGAATTGCACCCAGCCCTGCTTTGGTTTGCCAAACGTCTGAATGACAGCTCTGTGCTATGGGATGAAAAGGAGTTGATTGAAGAAGGGTTGAAAGGACACAGCGTGTTTCTTCCATTCCTGATGATCTGGGGAGCCGGAACAGACTTAAGCGCCATCTCCGGGCCTGACAAAAAAATGTGGACAGGGAAAGGTAAAACGCCCATAGCGCTCATGCGAACATCATGGACTGACCCCAATGCTATTTTTGTCGGGATCAAAGGCGGGACATGCATGGTCGGGCATTCACACATGGACATCGGGTCGTTTGTAATGGATGCCAACGGGGTGCGCTGGGCCATGGATTTTGGCATGGAGAATTATAACTCGATTGAATCGGCGGGCATCAACCTGTGGAGCAGCAGACAAGAATCGCAACGCTGGCAGGTTTTCATGTACAATAACTACGCACACAATACCCTGACCGTCAACAACAGACTGCAACTTGTTGACGGGGCTGCACCACTTACAGGATTTTCTCAGGCGAAAAATTTTATGAATGCCACTTTTGACCTGACCCCAGTTTACAGGAACGATCTGGCCCAGGCACATAGAGGAATTGCAATTGTAAACGAAAGCTATGTTGCTGTGGTTGACGAACTGACTAATCTCTCCCATGAGAGTACAGTACGGTGGACCTTGCTTACTTCAGCCGAAGTGAATATCACAGGAACGAACACCGCAGAATTGGAAAAAGACGGAAAGAAACTGATCATCAGGGTTCTGGAGCCGGCAATCGGCGAAATGAAAACCTGGACAACCACTTCGTCAAAAAGTTACGAAGCAAAAAATACAGGCACTACCCTGACTGGCTTTGAAGTCAGATTATCGCCGGGAGAAAAGAAGACTCTGAAGGTTTTACTTATTCCTGAAAATGCAACAGGAAAGGTAACCAATAACATAAAATCATTAAAAAAATGGAACTAAAGAACGTATATCTGGCAGGTATTGCAACCTGCAGTATTAAACAAATACAAACTGGTTGCCTTGTTTTCAGGAAAAGAACTGGGCATTTTTTTCGGGAGAAGAACTGCAAAACGGAGAGATGAAACTGGCTTTGCCCCGGTGGGGACAGGAAATTATTGAAATAACAAAAAATTAGAAAAAGATGATAAAAAGAGCAGCTGTACTTTGTTTGCTGATATACCTGTCCATGTTTCAGGTGTCATATTCCCAGAGGTTTACAGAACTGGCACTGACTCCGCCTATGGGGTGGAACAGCTGGAATTATTTTGGCACCGGAATTAATGAGCAGATTGTAATTGGAATCGCGGATGCGATGGTTAAAAGCGGAATGAAAGACGCGGGGTTTCAGTATGTTGTTATTGATGATGGCTGGCAATTTGGAAAAGTTGATAAAACTACCAAACAGGTACTTGTTCACGG
>JAEUSS010000346.1 GCA_016788685.1 Prolixibacteraceae bacterium
TTTGCCGATCCGGAATACGGCGAATGGTTTGGCTACCTGAACCGCAGGGGCGAGGTGTTGCTGCCCCTGAAAGGCGGAAAATGGAAGGGCTGTTTTCATGTTCCGCGCGGCTTGTTTCAGGTGTGGAAAACACTGGAAAAACTGTAATTTCAAACTAAATAGATCCGATGAAACAAAAATATCAGGCATTTTATCCGTGGGTGGTGGTGGGTTTGCTGTGGGTAGTGGCGCTGCTCAATTACATGGACCGCCAGATGCTTTCGACTATGAAAGTATCGATGATGGGAGACATAAAAGAGTTGGAAACGGCTGAGAACTTTGGTAGGTTGATGGCTGTTTTTTTGTGGATTTATGCGTTGATGAGCCCTGTTTCCGGACTGATTGCTGACCGGGTTAACCGGAAATGGCTGATCGTCGGTAGTCTGGCCGTCTGGTCGGGCGTGACCTTGGCAATGGGCTATGTTCACGATTTTGACCATCTGTACGCGTTGCGGGCGATTATGGGCATCAGCGAGGCGCTTTATATTCCTGCCGGATTATCGCTCATTGCTGATTACCACCGTGGCCCGACTCGTTCGCTGGCCATCGGAATTCACATGACCGGACTGTACATGGGACAGGCACTCGGCGGATTTGGCGCAACGGTTGCCGATTCACTTTCGTGGCAACAAACTTTTCATTACTTCGGGCTGGCTGGCATTTTGTACAGTTTTGTCCTGATATTTTTTCTGAAGGAAAACAAAACAGCATACCAGACGGATGCTGCTGGTAAAAAGTATGAAGGCGGAATTGCCTCGGTCAAAAATAGTCTCGGCATTCTGTTGGGGACGATCAGTTTCTGGGTGATCTTGTTCTATTTTGCGGCGCCCAGCTTCCCGGGATGGGCTACCAAAAACTGGTTGCCAACACTTTTTTCTGAAAGTCTGGGAATTGAAATGGCTCAGGCCGGGCCAATGGCTACCATAACTATCGCCGTGTCTTCGTTTATCGGAGTCATTTCAGGAGGGATTCTGGCTGACCGCTGGGTGTTGCGCAACCTGCGCGGGCGCATCTTCACCGGAGCTATCGGGCTGTCGCTGACTATTCCTTCCCTGCTGTTTCTGGGATTTGGACAATCGTTGTTTACAGTTGCCGGTGGTGCAGTTCTTTTCGGAATTGGCTACGGAATGTTCGATGCGAATAACATGCCCATTCTTTGTCAGTTTGTTTCGCCGCGGCACCGGGCAGCCGGTTACGGCCTGATGAACATGACGGGAGTTTTTGCCGGAGCATTCATTACCGATTGGCTGGGTAAATCAACCGATTCGGGTAATCTGGGTCACGATCTGGCCATGCTGGCTATTCCGGTGGCTGTGGCAATCGCACTTTTGTTGGTTACGCTCAAGCCAAAATTTGCCGATAAATCGGCCGATTAATCAGATATGATTTATCTTTGGTTCTCAATTTCTAAATCCTAAAAAAAACCAAAGAATGAAAACAACTGTATTTTTGCGTAGCCTTATTTTTCCCTTGCTGATATTGGGAACGATTGTCTCAATGGGACAGGACAATAAATTTGGTACCTATTACAATCAAAAACGCACACTGTTCGAAAAACTGCCCGATACCAAAGGCGAAATTGTTTTTCTGGGGAACAGCATTACCGATGGGGGAGAATGGGCGGAATTACTGGATAATCCGAAAGTGAAAAACCGGGGCATCAGCGGTGATACAAGCGAAGGCGTGTTGTTTCGCCTGAACGAAGTAACCCGGTCGAAACCTGCTAAAGTATTTTTGCTGATTGGTATCAACGACCTTTCGCGTGAAGTTTCCAAAGATTCGGTGTTTGCCAACATATGCAGCATTGCGCAGAAAATCAGGAAAGATTCGCCCAAAACTCAGGTTTATGTACAAAGTATATTGCCAGTCAATGATTCGTTTGGTATGTTTAAAAAGCACACTGGTAAAACAGCAGAAGTACTTTGGGTCAACGCTCAGTTGAAAACCTGGTGCGAAAAAGAACAGTTTCAGTTTATTGATTTGTACAGCCGGTTTAAAAATCAGGACAACGACCTGATGAACCCCGAACTGACCAATGACGGACTGCACCTGAAAGGCGAAGGATATCTGCTTTGGGTGAGTATCATCAAGCCTTACCTGAAGAAGTAAAGGCCGGTATCATTTTATCGTAAAAAGCATATTAACAGCTGATTCGTAAACGGATCGGCTGTTTTTTTTTATCACTCATTTTATCCCTGCATATTTTTGATCCTTTTGGAATAAAATTTACTTTTATTGAAAAATAGCATTTATCATTCCCGAAAACCTAAACACATACATTATGAAGACTAACCTAATCCTGATGCTGGTATTTGCCGCGCTGTTATCGTTTCATTCCTGCAGCAAGAAGCAACCGGCAGACATCCGAATTATTTCAACAGAAGTATTGAAAGATAAGATTGCCGGGGGCTGGGCCGGAAAGATGATTGGCGTGACTTACGGAGCTCCGACCGAGTTCCGGGCGCAAGGCCGGACTTATGAGGATTCAATCAAATGGGTCCCGGCAGATGTGAAAGGTGCTGTCTGGCAGGATGATATTTATGTTCAGCTTACGTTTTTAATGACGATGGACCGCTATGGAATGGATGCTCCGGCAAAGAAATTTCAGGAACTGTTTGCCAAAGCCGGGTACAGGCTGTGGCATGCCAATGTTCAGGCCCGAAAAAACTACTTCGACAGCATTTTTCCGCCACAGTCCGGCCATCCCGATTTTAACCTCCATGCCGACGATATCGATTTCCAGATCGAAGCCGATTATATCGGTCTGATGTGCCCGGGAATGCCGCAAACTGCCAATCTGATTGCTGATAAAATCGGGCATATTATGAACTACGGAGACGGCGTTTATGGCGGTGTGTTTGTCGCTGCACTTTATGCTGAAGCGTATTTCGAAAACGATATTCCCAAAATCATTGAAAAAGCCTTGCGTTCTCTTCCGGAAGCGAGCGATTATTCGAAAATTGTAAACGATGTGATTTTACTGCATCAGCACTATCCCGGCGATTGGCGTGCAGCCTGGGCCGAGTTGGAGGCGAAGTGGGGAAAAGTGCAGATTTGCGAATCGGGGACAACTTTTAATATTGATGCCAAACTCAACGGAGCTTACATTGTCATGGGGTTGCTTTACGGCGATGGTGATCCGGTAAAGACCATGGAAATCTCAACCCGTTGCGGGCAGGATTCCGACTGTAACCCGTCGAATGCTATGGCTGTTCTGGGTGTAATAAAAGGATTGAACGGCTTACCTCATGAATACAGAGAAGCCGTAACTGCTATCGGAGACTCGCTGTTTATTCATACCGATTACTCATTTAACAAGGCTGTAGATAAAACGCTGGAATATGCTCAGAAATTGGCTGTTCAGAATGGCGGAGAAGCGGCAGG
>JAEUSS010000354.1 GCA_016788685.1 Prolixibacteraceae bacterium
GTACCAGGATAGACTGCCTCCGGAGCAATCCGGAGGCTATTTTAAACCAGAATTATTTTTTCCCGAACAGATAATAAAAGCGGTAGAATCCTTATCGGTGCCGCTTTTTAATTCCAACACAAAATCAAAATCTATACTATGAATGTAAAACTTGCAACACCAGAAACAACAACCAATCCGGAAGATGCCCGCTTTGAACTTCAGGACGTAACCACGTCTGACGCCGAAATTTTGATGGAAGCGCTTGTTCTGTACAAGAGTAAACTCGACGCTGAAGAATTCAGAGACACCCGCAAATCATGCATTGACATGTTCAACAAACTCGATACTGAACTCATCCGGTTCAGAGAACAGCGCTCAAAGAAATAATCTATCCAAAAATTCGGAATTATGTCAGCATCGCTTTCAATGAATTTATTTGGCACAAAAGTCATTTGTAATTATTCGGGTACCGAATTTGAACTTTCTGAAATGATAACCTGCGCTGCACTTTCCAACGACCTGCTTGCCGAATGTGTAACCAAGGCAGCTGCCGAGGTAGAAACGAAGAGACGGATGGATAGCGAGATCAACCAAATGATTAATAAATAGCCCATGCAAACAGCATTACCCCGAACTCCGAAAGGCAATTTTGTTGCCGGAGTTAAATACTCACCTGAAACCATGTTTCAATTTGGCCATGAATCGTCCAACAAAGGCAAGAAATTCCCTGGTACCGGAAATGAAAAATCATTTAAAAAAGGGCACCAACCTCATAATACACTATACGATCAGGCTACTCGCATCCGTACAACCACGCAGGGCCGCAGCTATATGTTTATCCGGATTTCGAAAGGCAAATGGGAATTCATGCAGAAATACAGGTGGATGAATGAGGTTGGACCAATCCCTAAAAAAATGGTACTCCGCTGCAAAACTTCTGACACCCTGAATTGCGAACCAAGCAACTGGGAGCTGATCACGATGGCCGAAAATGCAAGCCTAAATTGTCACAAACTTAAAAGCCGGCTTATTTGCACCATTTGTGGCAAACAGTATGAAACAACAAGTAACAAATCAAAAGTTTGCTCAAAAGAATGCCGGCGTGTGTATAACCTTAACTATATGCACAAATGGCATGAAAAGAATCCTAAGCCAAAGAAGGAAAAAGGCCTGGCAATTTCGAAAGTTAAAAATTGTGTGATCTGCGATAGCGCCTTCTTCGCATCATCAAGTAATCAGAAGATATGTTCAGAATCCTGCCGGACAATTATGAGTTATCAAAACCGCAAGCTCCGTACAAAAGAACTTCAGGAGACAAAACCAGTACTGCAGCTGCCGGAGAAACATTGCTCAAAATGCGGCCAGAAATTCGCTCCATACCGGAACAGCAGTACCATTTGCACTGCCTGTAAATCAAAAGGCCCCAGAACTGTTTCGTGCATCCAGTGCGGCACCGAATTTACAAAGTATGGAAAAGGAGTGCAGATACTTTGCTCCGACGAGTGCAAACGAAAGCGTAAGAACTCACTTCGAAGTAAGTACGGATTTAAGCGTAAGCCTGCTCTGCCTCGCACCGTTCAATGCCGGGTTTGCAATACCGGCTTTACAGCAGTAAAAGGCTCAAAATATTGTTCGGATGCATGCCGGCAGGAAGCTAAAAACAGCCAGGCCAGAGCCATCAGGGCGGTAAATACCACTGAAAAGCAGGAACACATTAAAACCATTACCTGCCGGTTTTGCAGCAAAGTTTTTGAAGGTAAAGCCCGGTTGAAGTACTGCTCTGACGAATGCCGGGCCGAGGTGAAAAAGATTAGTAATACTGCACACCGCCCGCCAAAATACAAGAACAAATCAGCTCATTCAGCAAAGCCGATAAACAAGAAAAACCCTAAAGCCGAGAAAGATGCTGTTTATGCCATGCTCGAACTGAACCGAAACGCTCCTAAACACGACCGGGAGGTTATTACTGAAAGAAAGATTGAAAGTCCCGATTTATCGGCCATGAAATTCAGGGCTACAGATCCTAAGCTTCGAATCATCCGATTTTTTGACACAGAACAAAAATATCTTAACTATTTAAAATCAATTCAATGAAAAACAACAACGAAGTACTCGAAATTTTTGATCAAAGCAATGCGGAAATAAGCAAGCTGTTTTGGATCGCCGGATGTTTTGAAAGTTCAGATTTGCAGGAATTTTTGGAAGAACAGGAAGATAATTTCTGGAAAGAAATATTACCTGAAATTAATGAAGATGACTTGGAATCTTATCGTGAAGACGATGAACTGAATCGACTGTTAATCGACAACAATAAACTTGGATTTATTGCTGAAGTAGGTTTTGCTAAACATTCAAACTTCCATTTTAACGATAAAGGAAAAGTGACGAGCGGTAGCATTCATCCTGGTATTCGCCACCTCAGATATATCTATGCTGAAACAGCAGTCGAATTGGCTGAAAAAGTTAAAAATGCCGGCCAAGAAGAATATGAAAAGGATCTCGAACAATTCAAGCTCAAAAACAATATACCTACCAATAAACAAGCCTAACATCATGAAAAAGAGATACAAATTTGATTACGATGTGTTTGAAGCTTGGGTCAACTTCGATGTTGATACCTCAATTTTCACAAAAGAAATGGCTTTGGCTACCCTTGAATTTTTCACCTGGGATTACGACAAAGAAGCTGATCCGATT
>JAEUSS010000415.1 GCA_016788685.1 Prolixibacteraceae bacterium
ACGTCTGGTATAAACCTCACAGATAACTAAGTTCAGCGATATGGTTACCGTTATTATACCTGTATTGAATGAAGAAGCACACATTGCAGCGGTGGTAGACTTTGCAAAAAGCCAACCCAATGTAAGCGAAATAATTGTCGTCGATGATAAATCAACCGACCAGACGGTAAACATTGCCAGTCAACACGGCGCTAAAGTTATTACCAGCACCAGACTGGGCAAAGGAGCTTCGATGAAAGACGGTATCCTCTGTTCATCTAATGAGGTAATCGTATTTTTGGACGGAGACATCGACCCTTACCCCGAACAAACCATACAACTGCTTACCGGACCAATTCTTCGCGGAGAAGCCGATTTTACCAAATCATCATTCAGCCGGAATGCCGGACGGGTCACCGAACTGGTTGCCAAACCGCTTCTTGCCATTTATTTTCCTGAACTACTCTGCTACAAACAACCTCTGAGCGGAATGATTGCCGGAAAAAAATCTATTTTCAGACAACTGAACTTCAGGGAAGACTATGGCGTTGACATCGGGATACTGATTGATATGCACGTATTAGAAGTCAGCATCATGGAGGTGGAAATCGGGTACATCGAAAACAAAAGCAAACCCTGGCAAGAACTTGGGAAAATGAGCAAAGAGGTAGCCCAGTCCATTATCTCAAAAGGAACTTCAGCCAAAAGAACTCCAAAGCTCGCTGAAGACAACGGTGCATGGAGGGAAACCCCTTCGCAAATGGGATATGCCTTAAAAAACAATCTGCGAAAGTTCAGCAAAGCGGTTATCTTCGACATGGATAATACGCTGCTCCGAGGGCGTTTCATCGACACCTGCGCCGACGAATTCGGATTTAAAAGCGAACTGATGGACATTCGGTCTTCAGAAACAAACGGCATCAGCCTCACCAAACAAATCGCCACATTCCTGAAGGAAAGATCACTGGCTGATTTAATTTCGGTAGCAGAACATATCCCGATAGTGGAAGGAACCAAAGAAATCATTTCAGAACTCAAAAAACGGGGCTATCTCGTCGGAATAATTTCGGACAGCTACGACTGCATTACAGACCATATAAAGAATAAACTGGAGATGGATTTTTCGTTGTCCAATGAACTGGAATTCTCTAAAAGCATCTGCACCGGAGAAGTCAAAATCCCGTCATTTTTCTTCAGTAATCCGCACAGCCTGTGTAAACACACCTTTTGCAAAACCAATGCATTAATGAGCATTTTAAACCGGTACAACATCAGAAAAGAGAATTGTATAGCCATCGGTGACAGCCGGAACGACCTCTGCATGATCAGGGAAGCCGGAATTGGCATCGCATTCTGCTCCGATGACGAACTACTCAATCACCACGCCGATGTCGTCATTTCCAGTCCAAGCTTCGATGAACTATTAACTTACGCAACACATCTCAAAGCACGAAGTCAGTTTACGGCAAACATACGCCGGCTCACTTCTGATATTTCCGGACAAGCCTCTGCTTTATTTCACTCAATCAGAGACAGCATTCAGCACATCTCTAAAAAATAAGACATTAATTACTGAAAGATATCCTTTTTCAGCAACTGATATTCATACTCAAAATTGGGGGTGAAGATTTCTTTACCAATATTGGAGTCGATTTGCTTTACAGTCCAGAACCGTCCTTCTTCCACCTCTTCCGAATGCAGATGGATGGAACGAAAATCATGGCTGACAAAAACATAAACGAGTTCAGATTCGATTTCACTGTCCCAGCGATAAGTGGTGATCAGTTTTGCCGAAAAATTCTGAAGACCGATCTCTTCCCAGGCTTCGCGTTTCAGAGCAGTTTCAAGCGTTTCGCCGGCCGAAATATGTCCG
>JAEUSS010000468.1 GCA_016788685.1 Prolixibacteraceae bacterium
CCGGAGAATACGAAGGACTCAAAGAAAAACTTCAGAAACCGGAATGGAAACCTGATTTCGGGCCGGACGTGCTGAACGAACGTTCGGGCGCAACGGCCGTTGGCGCACGCAATTTCCTGGTTGCCTACAATGTAAACCTGAATACCACTTCGGTGCGCCGGGCCAATTCCATTGCTTTTGATGTGCGTGAGGCCGGGCGCGTGGTACGCGAGGGCGATCCGGTTACCGGCAAGATTGTGAACGACGAAAACGGCGAACCGCTGCGTATTCCCGGAACGCTGAAAAAAGTGCGCGCCATCGGCTGGTTTATCAAAGAATATGGTGTGGCGCAAATATCGATGAACCTGACGGATATAACCGTCACATCCGTACATCAGGCTTTTGACGAAGTGGTTGAACGGGCCCGTGAACGCGGAATCCGGGTCACCGGATCAGAGCTGATCGGGGTAATTCCGTTACAGGCCATGCTCGATGCCGGTAAATATTTTCTCCGGAAGCAACAACGTTCGGTTGGAATTCCGGATGAGGAGATCATTAAAATTGCCGTCAAATCACTGGGGCTCGACGAACTGGCACCTTTTGATCCGAAGAAACGAATCATCGAGTATCTGATCGACGATCAGCCAAACAAATTGGTCGGTCTGAGTTTATCCGGATTTTCCAACGAAACGCTGTCCGAGTCACCGGCGCCCGGCGGAGGTTCTGTTTCGGCCTATGTGGGGGCTCTGGGCGCGGCGTTGGGCGCGATGGTTGCCAACCTTTCGGCACACAAACGGGGTTGGGACGACCGCTGGGAAGAGTTTTCCGGCTGGGCAGAAAAAGGAAAACAGGCGCACGACCGGCTCCTGAAACTGGTGGACGAAGACACCGCCGCTTTCAATGCCATTATGGATGCTTTTAGCTTGCCCAAGAATAATGATCAGGAGAAAAAGAACCGCTCGGCCGCTATTCAGGCCGCTACCAAACGGGCTATTGAAGTGCCTTTTGAAGTGATGCAAACGGCTTACAGTTCGCTCGAAGTGATTCAGGCGATGGCTGAAACCGGCAACCCGAATTCGGTTTCCGATGCCGGAGTGGGAGCCTTATGTGCCCGCACGGCTGTTTACGGCGCTTACCTGAATGTGCGTATCAATGCCGCCGGACTGAGCGATAAAGTTTACGGGGCGGAGATTATCGCTCAGGCAAAGAATCTTCTGGAGAAAGCGAAAACCAGAGAGTCGGAAATATTGTTAATAGTGGAGGCAAGGATATAACTTAACAGAAACGAAGGCTTTGCCCGATTTGCTAACTTTAAACTTACCACTATGAGACAACTTGTTCTTTCGTTCGTAATGCTTTTGGCTGTTGGTGTTCTGACAGCACAAGAAGCCCCGGATACGCTTAAACACTGGAAAAAAGGCGGCGATTTGTCGATTAACTTCAGCCAGGTTTCATTTTCAAACTGGGCAGCCGGAGGTAAAAAATCAGTTTCGGGAGTTGGACTTTTCAATGTATTTGCCAACTACTCGAAGGAGCGTATGAGTTGGGACAACTCGTTAAACATGGGGTATGGTTTATTGAAGGAAGAGCAACGTTCTTTGGTGAAATCGGAAGATAAGCTGGAAATAAATTCGAAAGTCGGGTATAAAATGACCGAGTCGGGGAAATGGTTTTTTACCGGCTTGGTCAATTTCAGGACCCAGTTTGCCGATGGGTATAATTATGCCAACATCAATAATCCGGTGCGCATTTCCAGTTTGTTCGCGCCGGCTTATCTGACTGTCGCGATGGGGTTCGATTACAAGCCAACGGATAAATTCAGTTTATTTGCTTCGCCGTTAAGTAGCAAATTTACTTTTGTGGCGAACGACGAATTGTCGGCCATTGGCGCTTTTGGTGTTGATCCCGGGAAGAAGTTCAGAGCCGAGATGGGGGGGACGATTAAGTCGGAACTCAAATTTAAGGTGGTGAAAAATGTGGATGCGGTCACCAATCTGACCTTGTTCTCCAATTATTTAAAGAACCCTCAAAACATTGACGTAAACTGGGATTTCAGATTAAACATGAAGATCAATGAGTTTTTGTCGGCGAATTTCCTGACAAACCTGATTTATGATGATGACGTTTTGATTCCGATTGACCGGAACGACGATGGCGTTATTGACGGCGAAGGGCGCAGGATTCAGTTGAAACAACTGTTTGGAGCAGGCTTAAGTGTGAAATTCTGAACCTTGCCGGGATTGAAGTGAAAAGAATGGTTTATTGTCGTATTTTTGCTGCGCTTATCCTGAAGGCGGAATGAGAGTGGGGGAGAGTCAGGGTTTC
>JAEUSS010000504.1 GCA_016788685.1 Prolixibacteraceae bacterium
AAAAGTTCTTGGAACTTCGATCGAAGCAGAGAAGGTTGCCCTTAAACCGACAGATTTCCCCGGCCTCGTACCAAAGATACTGGTAAAGGCCGGACAGGAAGTGAAGGCCGGGGCTCCCATATTCTTCGACAAATACAATCCCGAAATTTTAATTACAACACCCATCAGTGGTGAGGTATTGTCTGTCGAAAGAGGAGAACGCAGGAAGGTACTTGAAATTGTGATTAAGGCTGATGGCAAAAACAATTCTGTTGAGTTCACCAAGGCCGATCCGCAAAAACTTTCTCGTGAAGAAATTAAAGAACAACTGAAAATCAGCGGGCTGTGGTCTTTTCTTAAGCAACGCCCCTATGGGACGGTAGCCAAGCCCGAAAGCTCGCCTCTTCATATTTTCATTTCAGGATTTAATTCGGCTCCGCTGGCTCCTGACTATGAATTCATCCTGAAAGGCCAGGCTCCGGTATTCCAAACCGGGATTAATGCTCTTGCCAAACTAACCGACGGCAAAATTCATGTAGGCATACGCCCCGAGCAGGCCAACGGATTCTTTTCCGGAATAAAAAACATTGAAATCACTCAGTTTTCCGGCCCTCATCCGGCAGGAAATGTTGGCATTCAGATTCACCACATCAGCCCCATATCAAAAGGCGACATTGTTTGGACAATCACCCCTCAGGAGGTTATTTACATTGGCCGTTTATTCGAAACCGGGAAAGTTGATCTTACAAAGATCATCGCTCTGACCGGTTCTGAGGTAAAAGTCCCCAAATACTATAAAGTTACCCATGGTACACATCTTTCTGCACTCCTGAAAGACGCAACGAAACAAAACGTCAAAGAACGATTTATTTCAGGCAATGTACTCACCGGAAAGCAAGTTGAACCCGATGATTATCTTGGCTTTTTCGATTCTCAGGTCTCAATCATTCCCGAAGGCGATGAGTACGAATTTATGGGTTGGGCTAATCTGGGATTTAATAAGTTTTCAGCAAGCAAAACCTTTGTTTCAAAACTATTCCCCAAGAAGGCATACACACTGAACGCCAACATGCATGGCGGCGAACGGGCTTTTGTTCTTTCGGGGCAATATGAGAAATACCTTCCGATGAACATCC
Source organism: Prolixibacteraceae bacterium (assembly GCA_016788685.1). GTDB lineage: Bacteria > Bacteroidota > Bacteroidia > Bacteroidales > Prolixibacteraceae > Aquipluma. Next base: position 1,116 of record JAEUSS010000504.1, read on the forward strand.
TTCCGGTTTATCTGCTCAAAGCTATTTTGGCCAGTGATATTGACAAAATGGAACAGCTGGGCATTTACGAGATTATTGAAGAAGATTTTGCTTTGTGCGAATACGCCTGCACGTCAAAGATAAAAGTTCAGGATATTGTTCGTCAGGGATTAGATCTGATGATGAAAGAATTGGGATAACCGTTTATTTGAAAAAAGCTACGTATGAAATTTATACAAAAATTCTTCGAAAACACCAAACCTTTCGTTCAGAAAGGAGCAAAATACCATTGGCTCCACTCAACGCATGATGGTCTTTTCACCTTGTTTTTTGTTCAGAAAAACACCTCAAAAAGCGGGTCGCACATACACGACTTCATAGACCTGAAACGCACCATGGGATTGGTTGTGCTGGCACTCATCCCCGCTCTGTTAATGGGTATGTATAATACAGGCTATCAACACTTCGCCGCTGTCGGGGAATTAGCCTCTGCCAGTTTCTGGCAAATCTTCTTCTACGGTTTCCTTCGGGTCATGCCTTTTATAATGGTATCGTACATCGTCGGACTCGGTATCGAGTTTGTTTTTGCGCAACTCCGCGGACATGAAATACAGGAAGGTTTTCTGGTATCGGGTATACTGATTCCATTGATCATGCCAATAAACACACCACTCTGGATGGTAGCTATTTCAACCGCATTTGCCGTTGTTTTTGTAAAAGAAGTATTTGGCGGCACAGGGATGAACATCTGGAACCCCGCGCTGGTAGCAAGGGCATTTTTATTCTTTGCGTATCCAAGTCAAATGTCAGGTGATTCTGTTTGGGTAAGCCTGGGCGGCAAACAGGCTGTTGACGGTTTCTCGGGTGCAACCCCCATGGCACAAGCTGCTGCCGGACACGCAAATATTGACATCTGGAACTCGTTTATCGGATTAATTCCCGGCTCGATCGGAGAAACATCAACATTGGCTATTTTAATTGGAGCTGCGATCCTGATTATAACCGGAATCGGCAGTTGGAAGATTATGCTTTCGACATTTGCCGGAGGTGCTGCAATGGGCTTATTGCTGAATGCATTTGCCGGAAGCAATGTGTACATGGCACTTCCCTTCTGGGAACACTTCATTATCGGAGGCTTCGCTTTTGGTGCGGTTTTCATGGCAACCGATCCCGTATCAGGATCACAAACAGAAAAAGGGAAATGGATATATGGTTTCCTGATCGGAGTTCTGGCGATTATGATCCGTGTCGTCAATCCAGCTTATCCTGAAGGAATGATGTTGGCAATCTTGCTGATGAACACATTTGCTCCTTTGATCGACCATTACATTGTGGAAGGAAGCATTAAGAAACGGCTTAAACAGGCCAAAGTAAACGCTTAACGATAAAATTCAGAAAAGATGGATACGAACGGGAATAAATACACATTTATATATGCTTCAGCAATGGTCATCTTTGTTGCAGCAATCCTTTCAATAACAGCATTAAAGCTGAAGCCTTTCCAGCAGAAGAATGTAGCCATTGAGAAGAAGCAAAACATTCTTTCATCGGTAGGAATTGAAAGTACTTTTGCTAACGCAGAGTCGATTTATGCGGAGCGGATTGTCAACTCATACATCGTAAATTTCTCAGGCGAGCAGATTGAAGGCAATGCATTCGACATTGACCTGAAAACAGAGAGAGCTAAACCGGAGGCTGACCGAAAACTACCTGTTTACGAATGTAAAACAGACGAAGGTATAAAATACATCCTGCCCATGTACGGAGCCGGGCTGTGGGGACCAATCTGGGGGTACGTTTCGGTAAACGACGACATGAATACGCTGTATGGTGCCAATTTTGCTCATGCGGGTGAAACTCCCGGATTAGGTGCCGAAATCTCTACAAAAGCTTTTCAGGACCCATTTAAAGGAAAAAAAATCTTTGACGAAAGCGGAAATTTAGTTTCTATTATTGTCGCAAAATCCAGCGAAAATGCCCCAGCAGAACACAAAGTCGACGGGATTTCGGGAGGTACAATTACAAGTAAAGGGCTTCAGGCGATGTTACTGAACGACTTTACCTCTTACAAAGCATTTTTCACCAAGAAAAAACAATAGAAGATGAGCGAAGGATTATTTTCAAAGAAAAATATAGGCCTGTTGGGTAACCCTATAGGCAGCAATAACCCCATCACTGTTCAGGTACTCGGAATTTGTTCGGCGCTGGCAGTGACGGCCCAGCTAAAACCTGCTTTCGTTATGGCTCTTTCCGTAACAGTTGTAGTTGCATTCGGAAACGTTATCATTTCATTGCTCCGGAATACCATTCCAAACCGCATCCGCATCATCGTTCAGCTGGTCGTAATTGCGGCTCTGGTAATTATTGTTGACCAATTCCTGAAAGCCTTTGTTTACGATGTCAGCAAACAGCTTTCGGTTTTTGTTGGACTGATTATTACCAACTGCATCCTGATGGGACGCCTGGAGGCATTTGCATTGGCCAACAAGCCTTGGCCGTCATTTCTTGATGGTATTGGCAACGGCGCCGGCTATGGCCTGATTCTGATCATCATCGCTTTCTTCCGCGAATTATTCGGCTCCGGAACACTTTGGGGCTACCGCATTATCCCTGAAAGCTGGTACATCGCCAATGGAGGCTTTTACTCCAACAACGGGATGATGATCCTGCCTCCGATGGCATTAATAACTGTTGGTGTAATCATCTGGGTACAACGCAGCAGAAATAGTAAACTTCAGGAAAAATAACTGAAAAAAAACAAATAGAACGATATGGAGAATTTATTAAACCTGTTCGTTAAGTCAGTATTTATTGAGAACATGGTATTTGCCTATTTTCTTGGCATGTGTTCTTATCTGGCTGTTTCGAAATCAGTAAAAACGGCAACCGGTTTAGGCTTAGCAGTTATTTTTGTATTGGCAATCACCCTGCCGGTAAACTACCTTCTCGAAAACTATTTATTGAAGGAGGGAGCCCTGAAATGGATGGGTGCTGGTTTTGAGACCATCGACCTTAGCTTCTTAAGTTTCATCATGTTCATCGCTGTAATCGCATCAATGGTTCAGCTTGTTGAGATGGTTGTTGAGAAGTTTGCACCGGTACTTTATACTCAACTCGGTATTTTTCTTCCGCTGATTGCGGTGAACTGCGCCATCCTGGGAGGATCGCTGTTTATGCAACAGAAAGCATTTCACAACATTGGCGAAGCCACCGTTTACGGCATCGGATCTGGTGTTGGATGGTTTCTGGCTATCGTAGCTATTGCAGCTATCCGTGAAAAAATTCAGTATTCGCAAGTACCTGCCCCATTAAGAGGACTGGGTATTACATTTATTATTACTGGTTTGATGGGCCTTGCTTTTATGGGTTTTATGGGAATCAAACTTTAATTCGAATTAAAAAACACTCGTAACGATGATATTTTTAGCATCTCAAACTACAGTTGTCTTATTCAGTGTGGTTATTTTCCTTCTGGCAATAATCATTTTGGTAGGGATACTTTTGTTCGTTAAAGCAAAACTTACCCCTAAAGGACAAGTCAAGATCAGTATTAATGATGGGTTTAAAGTCATTGAAACCGAACCGGGAAACACCCTTTTAACCACACTTGGCAACAACAAAGTATTGCTTGCTTCTGCCTGTGGCGGTGGTGGAACATGTGGTATGTGCCGCTGCCAGGTTGAATCGGGAGCCGGGTCGATATTGCCGACAGAAACGGGCTTTTTCACTCGGAAAGAGCAACAGGAAAACTGGCGGCTGGCCTGTCAGGTAAAGGTTAAAGAAGATATTAAACTGCACATCCATCAGGAAATTTTAGGTGTAAAAAAATGGGAATGCGAAGTTGTTTCGAACAACAACGTTGCCACCTACATCAAAGAATTTGTTGTCAGACTTCCTGAAGGCGAAACCCTTGATTTTAAATCAGGAGGTTATATCCAGATTGACGTACCTCAGATCGATGTCGATTTCAAAGACATGGTCATCGGCGACGCATTTCGTCCGGAGTGGGAACGCTACGGCATGTTTGACCTCCAGATGAAAAACCCGGAGCCTACTTTCCGTGCATACTCAATGGCCAACCACCCCGCTGAAGGAAACATTGTGATGCTGAACATTCGTATAGCAACTCCTCCTTTTGACCGTGTAAACGGCGGTTTCCAGAAAGTGAACCCGGGAGTCTGCTCTTCTTATATTTTCTCGCGCAAACCGGGAGACAAGGTGATGGTATCAGGACCTTACGGTGAGTTTTTCCTGAAGAACAACCAAAACGAAATGATGTTTATTGGCGGAGGCGCCGGTATGGCTCCAATGCGCTCTCACCTGTTCCATTTGTTCCATACGGTGAAAGAAACCCAGAAAAAAGTCACATTCTGGTACGGAGCCCGTTCCTGGAG
>JAEUSS010000524.1 GCA_016788685.1 Prolixibacteraceae bacterium
ATCCGGTTCAAATGGCTTTAGGTGCCATTACCAACGACTCGCTGATTTACCGAATGGGCTACGAAATTGGAGAGCAATGCCGCCTGATGGGCATCCACATGAACATGGCTCCCGTTTCAGACATCAATGTGAATGCTGAAAATCCCGTGATCAGCTACCGGTCGTTCGGAGAAGACAAGCTTCAGGTAGCCCGAAAATCGTGGCTGTACGCATGCGGAATGCAGGATGCAGGAGTACTGGCAACTGCCAAACATTTCCCGGGACATGGTGATACGCAGGTTGATTCTCATCACAACCTCCCGGTAATCGGACAAACCCAAAGCCAGCTCGACTCGGTTGGCTTGTTCCCATTTTCATACCTGATTGACAAAGGTATACATGCAGTTATGACTGCTCATTTGCAAGTACCTGCGCTTGAACCCAACACCAAGATCCCGGCAACCCTGTCATCCCGGATTATTGAAAAAAAGCTAAAAACAGAGCTCGGATTTAAAGGACTTATTATTACTGATGCCATGAATATGAAAGGAGTCAGCAACCTGTATTCGTCAGCAGAATCATCGGTAAAAGCGCTGAAGGCTGGAAATGACATGATTGAAATTATACCTCGTCTCGACAAAGCGATCGCGGCCGTAAAGCTTGCCGTTGCCAAAGGTGAATTAACAACGACCGAAATTGACGAAAAATGCCGAAAGATTCTGACAGCAAAAAAATGGCTCGCCCTCGACAAACAAAGACTGGTTGATACTAAGAACCTGCATGCCAAGCTGAACAAAAACCAATACCTGCTAACCAAGAGATTGCTCCAGGAGCAAGCCATGACTGTACTGATAAACCAAAAAGAGCTGATCCCTCTGCGCCAACTCGACACGCTAAAAATTGCCAGTTTGATGATCGGATCCGACGGGGTGGTACAGCCGTTCCAGAAAATGATGGAAAATTACACCCGAGTTGACCATTTTAACCTAAGCAAAACAGCAACGGAAGAAGAAATACAAAATCTGGAAAATCAGCTAAAACCCTATAATTTACTGATCGTTGGGATTCAGGGAATGGGTTTATATCCGTCCCGTCGATTCGGTATCTCCGACCAGCAAATCAGTCTGACAGAAAAACTTAAAGACCGGAATGCAGTTTTTTGTTTCTTCGGAAATCCTTACGCCCTAACAAACTTTCCAGCGCTCCAGGACGCAAATGGCTTAATTGTAGCTTACCAAAACGATCAGGATGTGCAGGAACTGGCAGCCCAACTGATATTCGGAGCTACAGGCGCCAACGGGAAATTACCTGTCGGGGTGAAAAATCTCTTCCCGGTTAACTCAGGACTGGAAGTTAATCCCATCCGGAGACTGAAGTACACAATTGCGGAGGAAGTTAACATCAGCACTGAAACGCTGAAACAAAAGATTGATTCGCTGGCAGAACTGGGAATCAGCCAAAAAGCGTTCCCCGGATGTCAGGTCCTGGTTGCAAAGAACGGCAAGGTCATTTTCAGTAAAAGTTATGGCTGCCTCACATACGAAAAGGAAGATACGGTAAAAAATGACGATCTCTACGATCTGGCTTCAATTACCAAAATAACCGCTGCGCTACCTGCCGTTATGAAACTTTATGACGAGAAAAAGATCGATCTGGATAAGCCTTTTGCCAATTATTTCATTGAATTTAAGAATAGCAACAAGTCAGAAATAACTTTACGCGAAATTCTTACTCATCAGGCCCGGCTTCAGGCTGGTTTACCCTTTTGGTTTGAGCCCGGCAGTTACACCAAACTCCGGAACGGAGTATTTCACGACCAGCCAACGGAACAATACCAGGTGCGAGTTTCGTCAGGCCTGTATGCCCGAAATGATTTCAGGAACCTGATCATTAAAGATATCGTCAAGTCGCCGCTTCGGGCAAGAAAAGATTTTCACTATTCGGATCTTGGATTCAGCCTCATATCAATAGCCACCGAAAGAATAACCGGGCAATCATTCTCTCAATATTTAAACGCCGAATTCTTCGCTCCGCTGGGTTCTGTTTCAATGGGGTTCAATCCGTACGAGCGGTTTCCGCTGAACCTGATTGCTCCCACAGAAAGCGATCAGACCTTCAGGAAAGAAATCTTACAGGGATTTGTTCACGATGAACTGGCGGCCTTACTCGGCGGAGTTTCCGGAAATGCGGGCCTTTTCAGCACAGCCAATGATTTAGCCAAGGTAATGCAAATGTATTTGCAAACTGGCTATTACGGCGGGAAACAATACATCTCGCCCAAAACGGTGACAGAGTTTACAAAAACACAGTTTTCCCCCAGTCCAAACCGAAGAGCGCTTGGATTCGACAAGCCCAATCCGGGTATCAGTGGTATTAAAAATAAGTTTCCGGCAGCCGATGCAAGTCCATCAAGTTTTGGGCATTCAGGCTTTACCGGAACCTTTACCTGGGCCGACCCGGAGAAACAATTGCTTTTCATTTTTCTTTCCAACCGCGTATATCCAAGCCGAAGGAATTCAGCCATATACGATCTGAACATTCGTACCGAAATGCACCAGAGCATTTACGATGTGATGAAAAAAGGACTGCATTAATTATTAAAAATTGTTAAAATATTAACCCCTTTTTAACCAGGTTGTAATACTATGTTTTTCCCAAATGCTTACAGCACAAGAGTCAGGCATCTTGCTGTTATTTGTTAAATAAACTCTCCTTTTAAGCTTTCGGCAACCTATCTCTAAAACATGTTCAATAAGCTATTGTTATTTCTTTATTAATTCTAACTTTAAAGTGTGTTTGAATAGAAAAAGAGTGTAAAACCATAAAAACTAATTGTCATGGAGAAAAAAATCACTTTTAACGAACTACGTCACATCAAAGACAGCTTACCTGCCGGTTCAATCAGTCAGATTGCGCAAGAGTTTGGATTAGAGGTTGAAACGGTCAGGAATTATTTTGGAGGCGCAAACTATGACAGAGGCAAATCTGTAGGATTACACATTGAACCGGGACCCGATGGCGGCGTTGTTTTACTCGACGACGTAGCAATTCTTGAAAGAGCTCAGCAACTAATTTCTTCACACGCAAATTAAAAATTCATTTTACTAATTCAATAGACTGCCCTATCTTTATGGGGCAGTTTTTTTTTGTCAATTTAAACCAAAAACCAATAACCATGAAGAACCTGTTACTCCTTACCGGCCTCTGTCTTCTGACGTTTGCAGGCTCCGCTCAAAAATCGCTTTTTAACGGAAAGAATCTGAAAAACTGGGACATTTATCTGGGAAGCCCCATTACCGGATTTGAAGATCTGGCCCAAAAAGCAACTCCCGCCTCGACCTACAGCGTCGTTGAAACCGACGGGCAAAAAGCCATCCGCGTTTCAGGCGATATTTTTGCCTCGCTGGCCACCAAAGCCGAATACAGCAACTATCACCTCCGCCTCGAGTTTAAATGGGGCGAAAAAGTATACGGCAAACGCAACAGCGGCTTGCTCTATCACAGCTATGGCCCGTTTGGCGTGGCTTTCGGAACCTGGATGGCTAACATCGAACATCAGCTGATGCACGATAACCTCGGCGACACTTACCTGATGGCAAACACCTATTGCGAAGCCAAAGTAACGAAAGGCAATGACGGGAAAACATTCTTTTATGCTCCTGACGGGGAAATTACCTCTTTCAGCGAAACCGACAACGGACGATCGGTAAAAAAAGCCAAAGACGCCGAAAAACCGCTGGGACAATGGAATACCGTTGACTTATATTGCTTCGGACAAACCGCTGTGCACGTGGTAAACGGCCAGGTAGTGATGATAAACACCAATTGCAGCAAAATCGAAAACGGACAAAAAGTTCCGCTTACCAAAGGGAAAATTCAGCTGCAATCAGAAGGTGGCGAGTTTTTTATCCGGAAAGTTGAAATCGAAAAAATCAAAGGAATTCCGGCCGCGTATTTAAAATAAAACAAACGCTCCTGCTATACCAAAGACCTGCCAAGCTTTTATAGTCCGGCAGGTCTTTTCATTTTATCTGCTCCCCGTCCTGAACCTTTGCGTTTCTGAGTGTACTGAATGAAAATTTCAGTCATGAATCAGCAACGAATCAACAATCTCTACGGATGGTCGGTGTTCGGCCTTTCACTCCTTACATATGTGCTTACCCTTGAGCCAACCCTCAGCCTGTGGGATTGCGGCGAGTTTCTGGTATCAGCCTATAAACTCGAAATCAACCATTCTCCCGGCGCGCCGCTGTTTATGCTTCTCGGGCGTGTTTTTTCACTGTTCAGCTTCGGAAACCCCACCCAGGCAACCTTCCTGATTAATCTTGTTTCTGCCGTATCCTCCGCAGCAACCATTTTGTTTCTTTTCTGGACTATTGTCTGGCTGATTTCAAAAATAGAGCAGGCGCAAACCAGAAACTTCCCGGTATTCCTGAAATTCGGGGCTGCTGTTGTTGGAGCATTGTCGTTTGCCTTCACCGACTCGTTCTGGTTTTCTGCCGTTGAGGCCGAAGTTTATGCACTCTCTTCGCTTTTTAGTGCTGCGATATTGTGGGCAGCCACCCGCTGGGAGCGCGAAGCCGACCAGGCAGACTCTCCCCGCTGGATTGTCCTGATCTTTTTCCTGATTGGCCTTTCAATCGGTGCACATTTACTGAATCTGCTGGTGATCCCATCCGTCGGACTGATTGTTTACTTCCGGAAGTATAAATTCTCATTCAAAGGACTAGCTGCAGCAATTCTGCTCTCCGGAACCGGGATTGTCGCTCTCCTTATGTTTTTTATTCCCGGGATTCTCGATCTGTCAAAGAATCTGGAGCTGTTTTTCGTCAACGATCTGGGGTTACCGCTCCACTCCGGACTATTGGCCTACCTCATCCTGCTCGCTGCCGCCCTGTCTGCAGGTTTAATCTACAGCCACCGAAAACACCTTCCGTCCCTCAACCTTGTTCTGCTGTGCCTGACATTCATGCTGATTGGATACACTTCGTATGCCGCAACCATCATCCGGGCTTCTGCGGGTGTACCTGTCAATCAGGGGAATCCGGAAACCACTTTCAGCCTGCTGAATTACCTGAACCGCGAACAATACGGAACACGCCCTCTCTTATATGGAGCCAGTTTTGCATCGGTACCAACAGGATATCAGGAACGAAACACCTGGATTTACAGAAATGGACGATACTTTAAAAGTCAGCTTAACCCTAAGATTGATTACGAACGTAGTACCGTTGGTTTTTTCCCGCGCATGCACAGCAGCGATCCGCAACACATTGAAACATATAAAAATCAGCCTGGGTTCAAAGGGATAAAGGTCTCTGTTTTGGGCGGAGACGGGCAGTCCGGGCAAGTTATCGTCCCAACCTTTCGGGAAAACCTCTCATTCTTCCTGAAGTACCAGTTTGGATATATGTATGTGCGCTATTTCATGTGGAATTTTGCCGGACGACAAAACGATATTCAGGGAACCGGCAATCTGCTGAACGGAAACTGGCAATCGGGGATTCCCTTCATCGACCGGTACACGGCCAGCCCTCAATACGATCTTCCGGCAGCTATGAAAGAAAACAAAGCCCGGAATTTCTACTATTTCTTACCGTTGATCCTTG
>JAEUSS010000529.1 GCA_016788685.1 Prolixibacteraceae bacterium
GCAGCAAGCCAAGCCGGATATTTTGTCACCATATTTCAGTCGAACAATTCATACGAAAGAGAAAAAGAAAATGCCAAAATGCTGCTGGCCAGCCAGGCTGACGGGGTGATTGCGTGCCTGGCTCTGGAAACGCATAACTACGACCATCTGGCAATGTTTAAAATAAACAATATCCCTTTGGTATTCTTCGACAGGGTGTGCTATGAAATTGAAACAAGCAAAGTTATTATTGATGATCTGGGAGCTGCCATGAAAGCAACAGAGCACCTCGTTGCCGCCGGATGCAGGCGGATAGCCCACATTGCGGGCAACCAGAACATGGCCATTTTCCGCGAGCGCCTGAAAGGTTACAGGCAAGTTCTGGAGAAAAATAACCTCGAAGTCCGTGATGAATATATTTGCTTCACTGATGACTTAAGCAGCGAAGAAGGACTGGCATGCGCCGAGAAACTACTGTCCCTCCCTCAACTTCCGGACGGAATTTTCTGTGCAAACGACAAAACAGCCATCAGTGCCATTCAGGCAATAAAAAAAGCAAAACTGCGGGTTCCTGAAGACATTGCGGTTGTCGGGTTCAGCAATACTCCGCCGTCGCTTATTATTGAGCCGTCTTTAACCACCATTGATGACCACGCATTTGAAATGGGACAGGCAGCCGCCCGGCTGCTGATCCGCCAGATCGAAAATCCGAATCAGAACATTGCTTCCGAAACCATCATGATACAAAACGACCTGATCATCAGGGACTCGACGAAAAAGCAACAGTAAAAGTCTGTCGCAATTTGCTCCAACTGCCAATTTAAATAAACAAGATCAGAAAAGAAGACAATTTCACAGGTTGCTTTTTCTCATTGCTCAAGATGAGGTGGAGGCTCGCTTTTGTACAATCAAGGAACAATGGTTTAATTTCTTCGATTACCGGAAATGAAAGATAACTCCTCGCCCATTTCGTTTGCTACAAAATTAAAATCAACAACTTACAAGCAAACACATTCTCATTTTCCTGCAAAAAGGTATCTGTAAGTCAAAATATGCAGAAGTGACATCGTAGTAAAATCAGAAAAGTCCAGTATTGATTACATGTTTTACGCAATCGTTTGTTTTATTCGTTTATTTTTTAAATTTGTGACAAGCATCAAAAGCGCTAGCCCGCAATCATTAAGTATCTAACTAACATTTAACTCATGACTAAAAAGAATACGCGCCGTGAATTTCTTTCTAAAACAGGGATTATTGCTACCGGCCTCACTCTGGGAGTTAATTCGATTAGTGCACAAAGCTATAATCGGATCATAGGTGCCAATGAGAAAGTTCGAGTAGGGTTCATCGGGATAGGAAACCGAGGATCGCAGCTCATGAATATCTTTATGAAACAACCCGACTGCGAAGTCGCAGCTCTGTGCGATGTATACGAGCCATACGTTAGCCGCGACCGTTCGAAGGTTCATGCCCGCTACCTAAGTAACACGCCCAGGCAGATTCCGCCAATGGGTGAAACGTTTCCGAATAAAATACAAGCATACTCAGACTACCGCTTTTTGCTGGAGAATAAAGATGTTGATGCGGTATGTATTGCGACACCTGACCACTGGCATGCCCTGCAAACCATTGATGCAATTCGTGCCGGGAAAGATGTGTATGTAGAAAAACCTCTGTCAAAAACCATTCAGGAAGGCCGAAAAATGGTGAACATAGCCCAAAGCAGCAAACAAGTAGTTTGCATTGGTTTGAACCGGCGGGCTGCTCCAATTTATCAAAAATTGGCTGCAGAGATTCCGGCGGGGAAAATCGGAAAAATATCATTTGCAAGCACCTGCCATGTCAGTAATATGTTTCCGGATGGCATTGGAAAAATGCAAGCCGAGGCTCCTCCAAAAGATTTCGATTGGGAAATGTGGCTGGGCCCCCGTGCATTTCGCCCATATCAATACAACATTGCTCCATATATGTTTCGCTGGTGGGAAGACTACGCCAACCAAATATCGAACAACGGTGTTCATTTTCTGGACTTAATCCGCTGGATGCTTAACGAAGAAGCACCTATTTTCGTTAGTGCAAATGGCGGAAAATTTGTCCTCGACGACGACCGGACAATTCCCGACACGATGCAGGTTACCTACGAATTTGCTTCTGGAGTTCTTGTCTCAATAAACATCCTGGAAGGTAGTTCAGGCAGCTTTTTTCCCTATGGATATATTGAGTTGCGGGGTACCAAAGGCACCCTTTATACCGCTGAAACCGATTACAAAATCATACCGGCGAAACCCGGCCAATTCCAAGGCTGGAAAGAATTAACCGAAGCAGAAGACTATCGATTACCTGAAAGCGAACGCGGTCTAAAAGACAGTACCACAAACCTGATCCGGAATTTTCTGGACTGTGTCAAATCACGCGATTTACCTCTGGCAACATTGGAAGAAGGCCACCGTTCTACAACAATGGCCCACTTGGGAACCATCGCACTAAAAACCGGAGAACGTTTAAGGTGGGATGGAAAAAAAGAACGCTTCACAAACAATGACGAAGCCAACAAATTGCTGTCGTACGAATATCGCCACCCCTGGAAAATTTAATTCTATCTGTTCAAAAATGAATCGCAGAAGCTTTCTAAAAGGATCAGGCGCTATTTGTGCTATGGGTTTCCTGCCCCCCGTAAATTTTTCTATTAATTGTTCAAGCCAAATAACGATAGCGGAAGTAGCATCGGCCGTGGAAAGAGAACCCCTGAAAAGTTCATTCGGATTCAAAGGTGGTTACCTCTCAGAACTATGGCAAATAGCCAGCTGTCTTAAAAGTGACTCAGGTTATCATTCGATTGGATTGGGAACCCAAAGTGTTTTGTGGTCAGATGCCCGGATTTTCGCCGCCCATTCAGAACCTGAGGGCAACCAACTGATGTATACCTTAACACGACGCGCACTTCAAATGATCAAAGGAGAGACGTTTTCATCACCAATTGAAATGATCGAAAATATTTATCCTGAACTATACGATATTGGTAAAAAAATCACAGGCAATCCGAATTTGCGAAAAACTTTTGCACTAAATGCCCTGGTATCAATCGACAATGCGCTTTGGCTACTTTACGCAAAAGGAAACGGGATAACTACTTTCGATCAACTTATCCCAGACATGTACAAGCCAACATTTTCAGAGAAACATGAAAGAATTGCCGCCATCCCGCTAATCTCATACAACACCACGCCAGCGCAGTTAAAGGAAACTGTTGATGCAGGTTATTTCTTTTTGAAAATAAAAATTGGGCAGCAGGGAACCCAAAGCGAAATGCTACAAAAAGATATGGCCCGCTTAACTGAGATCCATAACATTTTGAAGTATTCGCAAACATCCCATACAGAAAACCGAAAGCTATCCTATTACATCGATGCAAATGGCAGATACGAAAGTAAAGAAACCTTACTCAGGCTCCTTGACCACGCCCAGAAAATCGGCGCATTCGGACAAATTGCAATTATTGAGGAACCATTTCCTGAAGAAATGGATTGGGATGTTTCGGATATTCCAGTCCGGCTGGCGGCGGACGAGACAGCCCATACCGACCACGATACCCTCCAGCGTATCCAATTGGGATACCGTGCCATTGCACTGAAACCGATAGCAAAAACGCTGAGTATGACGATGAAAATAGCAAAAGCCGCAACCGACAATAATATTCCCTGTTTCTGTGCCGATTTGACGGTAAATCCGGTTTTGGTCGAATGGAATAAGAATGTAGCGGCCCGCCTTAAGCCATTCCCAGGGATTGGGAACCTTGGCCTGTTGGAAAGTAATGGTTCTCAGAATTACAAGAACTGGAATAAAATGCAAAGCTATTTACCGGCTTCTGATGAGCCATGGGTCAAAGTGGACGCAGGATTACATCAAACAAAAACAAAATATTTTGAAACTGGCGGCGGAATATTTGATGAGCTTCCTCATTACGAAAACTTATTCAAACAAAATTAGTTAAACCAAAATTGTGACGAACCGCTGTTTATTATAAATTATAATAATTGCAAATAATATTCGATCTCACGATAGGACAAACGATTGCACTAACTCGACTCCAAAAAGGAAAGATAACCCCACTTTTCCGGATACTGCCAGTAATCTCCGCACAGGTATTCACGAAAACATGCTCCTCACTGCAAAGTCCGACGCGCAAAAAAACGGCTTATAACACCCCAGTCACACCTCGTTACAAAAGCATTTTCAAAGCTCAAAACCATAAAAAGAGAATATCCATACGCATTCAGTCAGAAACCCGGAATATTCTCTGTCAGTAGAAATCATCCACCCCGAAGTCGTCTTTTCCAACCATTTACATCGCAGAAATTAATTTCAAATTTTTTAAACAAACGTTTGCGTAAATGGCATCGAAAATATATTTTTGCTAAAACTAAAACTTAACGATCTAAAACTGACACTTATGGTCTTTAAAATTTTTAAACGAAAAGTGAGATGCCGGATACCGGCAATTCTGGTTCTATTCTTGCTGCCAATCGGAGCGATGGCACAAGAGTTAACCGTTCACGGAAAAGTGAGCAGCGCTGATGACAACCTTCCTTTACCTGCAGTTACCGTGGTCATAAAAGGAACCACACATGGAACAATCACCGATCACAACGGAAAATACACACTGACAAAAGTACCAAAAAATGCAACCTTAGTTTTCTCGTTTGTCGGAATGAAAAGCCAGGAAGCTGCAATTGCCGGCAAAAAGGAAATTAACATCGTTCTTCAACCTGACGCTATAGGAATTGAAGAAGTTGTTGCTGTCGGTTATGGCTCAGTAAAAAAAAGTGATTTAACCGGATCTGTTGGAGTTGTTCAAGGACAGGCCCTTGCCAAAGCTCCGGTAGCAACCTTTACAGAAGCATTGGCAGGAAGAATGGCCGGCGTCAGAATTGCATCAGCTGACGGACAACCCGGCAGTGGAATGAATATCACCATCCGCGGTGCAGGATCACTGACTCAAAGCACCTCTCCTCTCTACATCGTTGACGGCTTCCCTGTAGAAAACTATGACCCTTCTGACCTCAATTCTGAGGAAATAGAATCGATAACCATTCTAAAAGATGCCTCATCAACAGCCATTTACGGATCAAGAGGTGCCAATGGAATCATTGTAATTGAAACAAAAAAGGGAAAGATCGGGAAGCCCGTCATTACAATAAACAGTACTTATGGGTTTCAACAAGTACAAAAAACAATGGATGTAATGGATCCATATGAGTTTGTTAAATATCAAAATGAACTGAACCCTTCATTCGCAAGTCAGAACTATTTTCAGGAAAACCGAACTTTAGATTTTTATAAAGATGCACAAGGAGTGAACTGGCAGAATGAGATTTTTCGGAATTCTCCGATGATCAATAATAATATTTCAATCAGAGGGGGAAACAGCGAAACCAAATATTCGATCTCCGGATCCGTTTACGATATGGAAGGCATCATATTGAATACTGGGTTTGAACGCTATCAGGGAAGGGTTTCTATTGACCAGATCATCAGTAAAAAATTAAAAATAGGGATTACAGCAAATTACAGCAAAAAGAACACATTTGGCCAACCTGTTGCGAGTGGCACTGTAGGTTCCTTCACATCATATTTGCTATCCAGAGCCTGGGGCTACCGGCCTGTATCCGGGAAGGGCAATTTCGATCTCCTTGAAGAAGACTATGACCCGGACCTCATCGATCAGTACAACGTCAGATTAAATCCTGTTACGACAAGCAATAATGACTATACGAAAGACTTGTCGGGCAGTTTCCTTGTTAATGCCTATCTCCAGTACGACATTCTGAAGAACCTTACACTGAGAATGACCGGATCTTCGAGTAGCACCAACCTCAGAAATGAACGTTTTTATAATTCCAAGACCCCGCAGGGGAACCTGCTTAGTTTATTCAACACTAAAGGAATAAACGGCTCAATAAGAACTACTGATATCAACCTTTGGTCAAACGAAAATACTTTAACCTATAAAACTAACATTAACGACAGCCATCGGATTACATTACTGGGAGGTTTCTCCATGCAGGAAAGCAATTCTGACATCTACGGATACGCTGCAATGAATATTCCTAACGAAGAACTCGGCATCAAGGGGCTTGATGAAGGAACACCTTACTTAGGTTACGCCTCAGACGGATCAAACGGTCTGGTCTCTTTCTTCGGCAGAGCCGATTACAGTTACCACTCCAAATATATGCTTACCGCAACCCTCAGGAGCGATGCATCCTCTAAGTTTGCTCCGAACAACAAATGGGGTTATTTCCCCTCTGCGGCATTCGCATGGAACATGCACAACGAACAATTCCTTAAATCAATTCCGGCTATTTCTAACTCGAAACTAAGATTAAGTTACGGGGTTACAGGCAATAACCGGATTGGTGACTTTGAATATTTCTCGCAGCTCAGCATGCCCATCAACAGTTCTTATTCTTTTAACAATGCGACACCAAGCAAAGGTATAATTCCTAATAATCTGGCAAATAAAGATCTGACATGGGAAAGCACCGAGCAGATCAACCTTGGATATGATTTAGGACTATTTAAGAACCGAATCGAACTAACCATTGATCTGTACCGCAAAACAACAAAGGATCTGCTGCTGAACGCTGATATCCCCGCAACGTCAGGATACACCAAAATGTACAAGAATGTTGGCAAAATAGAAAATCGGGGCGTTGAACTGACATTGAATACCACCAATGTCAGTAATAAAAATTTCAGATGGGAAAGCAGCTTCAATATCAGCTTTAACCAAAATAAAGTACTGGAATTAACCGGAGGGCAGGAAAACCTCTTTACAACAGTTATGTTTGAATCACAATATAATAATACTCCGCTATACATTAGTCAGATAGGTCAACCCGCCGGAATGTTTTATGGATATGTTTTTGACGGGGTGTATCAGCTCTCTGATTTTGAGAACCCTTCAGATAATGTATACCTCCTGAAAAAATCAGTTCCGACAAACGGAAACAGCAGAGATCTCATACAACCAGGAGAGATCAAGTACAAGGACATTAACGGAGATGGAGTTGTTGATAATTATGACTTGGTGGTCATTGGCAGAGGACAACCTATCCATACAGGAGGATTTAATAATAACATTAGCTATAAAGGAATCTCACTGAATGTACTTTTCGAATGGTCCTACGGCAACCAGATTTATAATGCTAATCGCCTGATGTTTGAAGGAAACGGGAACATCAGAACCGACCTGAATCAATTTGCAAGCTATATTGACCGATGGACACCAGAGAACCCATCAAACACCCTATTCAAAACCGGAGGTCAGGGACCAATTGGTTTTCATTCATCAAGAGTACTTGAAGACGGATCTTACATTCGGTTAAAAACCCTGTCACTAGGGTACTCCATTCCTGAAAAGCTGATAAAGAAGTTAGATTTGAGCAAGCTCAGCATTACGGTCTCTGCACAAAATCTGGTTACCTGGACCAA
>JAEUSS010000556.1 GCA_016788685.1 Prolixibacteraceae bacterium
AGTGTACTTTTTACCGAAAAGTCCAAGTACATTAAAGCCTCTTTCAGGTCGAAGGGCGAATTTGCTGTCAATGAGGTGTCTGAAAAATATTTTAACGGGGGAGGGCACCGCAACGCAGCCGGAGGCGAACTTTATGCATCTTTACCAGAAGCACTGGCGCAGTTTGAAAAATTGCTGCCCGAATTTGAGGATCGAATTAAAAAATCAGTAAAAGAATAGAACAATGAAAAAATTGAACAACATTTTAAAAATTTGTGCCGTCGTTTTGCTTGCAAGTATAGTTGTTTCATCCTGTAAAAAAGATGAAGACTCAACAGCCTCTTATACTCCGGAAAAGGAAGCTGCGCTGATTAAAGAATGGCTTGATGCCATGGTTAAAAGCAATAAGGATATTGATACCACCGCTACCGGACTTTTTTATATTGTGGATAAAGAAGGTACCGGCGAAACCGTTAAAACCGGTGATGAAGTAACGGTAAAATATACCGGCATGTTTTTAAACGGAAGTGTTTTTGATGCTTCGGCCTATCACAGTGAAGCCGGAACCTATACCTACATTCATAAAGATACCGACATGTCCAAACGCATGATCACAGGTTGGGAAGAAGGTATCGAAGTGATGAAAAAAGGCGGTGTGTCGGCTTTCCTGATTCCTTCGGCCAAAGCATATGGTCCAACCGGGAGTATGTCAATTCCTCCCTATTGTCCGTTGATTTTTGTTATTGAAGTCGTTGACATTAAATAGAAGCTGATTTAATTTGTACTTTCGCAAAAAAAAAGTTTATGAAACAAATATTGCTCATTATCGGTGTGGTTGTTATTCTTTTCGGAATTAATACCTCATGTAAAAAGAATACATTAGACCGTTTGCGTGAAAATGAGATTGAAGCCTTAGATAAGTATGTCAAGGACAATAACCTGGCTGATGCTAAAGATGCTTCAGGAATTTATTTTAAGATCACGGAGCGAAGTGCAGATACCACCTTGATTCGTTCAGGATTTAAAGTGATGCTGGAGTTCAAGATCACACTCCTTGACGGGGAAGAGATTCCGGTTAATTACTATTTTACTACCGATGATGGATATGGTCATCACTATGAGCCGAGAGCGTTTAGTGTAGACGTGAATAATGACATTGTCAATCAGGAGTATATTCAGCAAATTGCCGGCTTGCATATCGGATTGAAAAAAATGCATATCGGGGACCGGGCTTTTATGGTTATTCCTTCGGAACTGGCCTTTAAAGCAGTTGACTATTCGTCCATAGGAATTCCCCGCTTTTCAACTCTGCTGGCAACCGTTTATGTAAGTTGGGGATTGCCGCCTACAGAACAATAGAATACGCACAAAAAACATTATTCCCGCGGTAACCAAGTCTGGCTTCCCGCGGGATTTTTTATTTGGATATGAGCAAGTCTGAATTACTGAAAAAGCTTTTGCCCGGGTTCATCCCCTTATTTGTATTTATCGCCATCGACGAGATTTGGGGAACACGTGCAGGTTTAGCGGCAGCTTTGGCTATCGGAATGGCAGAAATGATCTGGATCTGGATCCGGGAAAAACGATTCGACCGGTTTGTCCTGTTTGATACGGGTTTGCTGTTGGCGCTCGGATCGGTATCCATCATTCTTGATAATGATATTTTCTTTAAGCTGAAACCTGGATTGGTTGAGCTTATCTTGTGCGCGGTACTTGCTGTTTCAGCCTTTTCAAAACTGAATATTGTCGGGTTGATGACCCAGCGCTATGTGAAAGACATGGAGCTGAGCAGGCAGCAGGAAGACCAGTTCAGGCAGACTCTGAAACTGATGTTCGCTGTGTTCTTGCTTCACACCGTCCTGGTTTTTTACGCTGCATTTTACATGTCTGATGCTGCCTGGGCATTCATTAGCGGCGGGCTGTTTTACATCTTGTTTGCATTTGTTTTTGCATACGAGTTTGTGAAACAGAAAATGACCCGAAAATCTCAGCTTGTTCCTGAAGATGAAGAATGGTTACCGCTGGTAAACGAGCGGGGAGAAATCACCGGGAAAGCGCCCCGTTCGCTTTGCCATCGCGGTGAGAAGTTGCTGCATCCGGTGGTGCATCTGCATGTCCTGAATAATCAAAAGCATATTTATTTACAGAAAAGACCTCTGAATAAACTGGTTCAGCCGGGCAAGTGG
>JAEUSS010000567.1 GCA_016788685.1 Prolixibacteraceae bacterium
TGGCTTCATCTTTTTGTCCGAGCATAAATAAGATATCACCGTAATGCTCAACAATAACGCCATTTTTATCTCCTCCGTTTTTTATGGCTGATTCCATATAAAACTTGGCCAATGTATAATCTTTACGCATGAACAAAACCCAGGAATAAGTATCCAGATAAGTTGGATTCTCCGGATTTGCACGGACAGCCTTACTGCTTAACAGTTCGGCCTTTTCGAGATTTTCGTTGCGTACCGAAAGATAATAGGCATAATTATTCATGGCCAGCCAGTTTTCAGGGTCAATGCTGATAACACTGTCAAAAGCTTTGAAAGCCTCTTCTACCCGGTCCAGTTTATAATTAGCTTCGGCACGGTACAATTCAAACTGAATTTTCATCAGTTTATTATCCAGCAAATACGGTTCTCCTTCTTTGAGGATATCAAGTGCTTCGGTGTATTTTTCGAGCTGCAGACAGGCCACCGCTCTTAATCCGTACAGAATGGGCTGACTGGGAAACAGGCTGATTGCCTTCCCGGCATCTTCGTATATACTTTTAAAGTCGAGCAGATCGTTGCTGATCAGCAGCATACGTTCCCAGATCAGGTAGTTGTCTTTATTGGTTTCCAGCACTTTTCTGAGTTGTTCTCGTGCTTCTTCCAGCTTTCCTTTGCTGATCAGGTATTCTGCATAAACCGTAAACACACGGTAATCATCGCCGTTGGTTTTTATAAGTATCTGCACCAGTTCGTTGACCTGATCTTCCGTAAAAAACGGTTTATCCTGATCGGCAGTCATCATCAGGTAGTACTGAATTTTGGTCTCCACATCGGCTGATTTATTCTGAAATGCTTTACGCGCGTATTCCCAGGCTTTTTCTTTGTCTCCTTTCTGGCGGTAAAAAGAGGTCAGCGAGAAAAGCACAAATCCGTTATCCGGCTCGATTTCCAAAATTTTCATGTAATATTTCAGGGCATTGGCTTCATCTTTTTCAGAAAGGTAGTAATCGGCCATTAGTCCATAATAGCGCGGTTCTTTGGGGTTAAAATCGATGAGTTTCTGAAGTTCGGCCAAGGCTTCCTTTTTCTTTCCGGCAGCCTGATAAATCTGTTGCTTTTCAACTGAAATCTGATCGCTTATCCCTATTTTTTTTTCCAGCTCGTTATAAACTTCAATGGCCTGATCAAACTTTTCAGCCGAAGACAGTAATGCGGCATTCATGTACAGATATTCCGGATTTTCAGTGTCGAGCGCATAAAGCTGGCGGTACAAATCAGCAGCTTTTTGGTATTGTTTCCCTTGCTGATAGATTTGGGCCAGCAATACTTTATACCATTTGTTTGCCGGTTCAAGACTGATGGCCTTTTCGAGTAAAAGCGAGGAGCTGGTCATATCACCGTTCCCGCTGTGTATTTTTGCCAGCTCGAACATGGCAGCCGATGAGTTGGGATTAATTGTCAGGCACTTCGAAAAAAGTGTAATCGCAGCCTGCTGATTACCAATCATCTTTTGTTTCAGACCTTCAATAAAAGTGTATTCAAATTCATTTTTATCGTCATCTGAAATCTTGGTTTCTTCTACAGCAGGCGGAGCCTGAACAGCTGATGCCGTTTGCTTTTTAGCCGTTCCGCACGAAGAAGCCAACACTGAAAATAATGCCAAATAGGCCAGATATCTGTTCTTCATTGTTTCTAATTTTTACCGGTATGCCCGAACCCTCCGGCACCACGGTCAGTTTCCTGCAATAGTTCAACCGATTCCCATCCAATATGTTCATGCCGCGCAATAACCATCTGGCAAATGCGCTCGCCATGCTGAATGATAAACTCTTCGGATGACAGATTGATCAGGATAATACCAATTTCTCCGCGGTAATCGGCGTCGATGGTTCCGGGAGAATTCAGCACTGTAATTCCCTTTTTCAGAGCCAGACCGCTTCTCGGGCGAATCTGAGCTTCGTAACCAACCGGCAATTCGATGAATAAACCTGTTGGAACAAGTACCCGTTCGAGTGGTTTCAGGACAATAGGTTCAACCAGATTGGCACGAAGATCCATACCGGCTGAATGCACTGTACTGTACTCGGGTAACGGATTATTGGATTGATTGACAATTTTTACGATCATTTCAGTTTAAATTTTTTCAAGCTGCTAAGATATGGATTTATAGCTTGAATAGGACATATCAAACAGGTACGTTAACAATATTTAGCACGATTCAACGACCATAAAATCAGCCATAATCTGATCTGAAATAAACAATCCTTCAGAACTTAAAGTAAGCTTTTCGGGTGTACCTAAAACATGGCCGGACTGGACATATTTTTTCATTTTATCCTGAAAATGAAGCAGATAATTCGCTGAAAATTCTGTTTTGATCAGTTCTTCGGAAATCCCCCAGATGGTCCGGAGGCCGGTAATAATGTAGTCGTTGTAACGATCTTGTTCGGTCAGAACTTCAACTTCATAATAAGGTTCATCCTTCTCTAATCCTTGCAGATATTTACCAATTGATGACACATTCCACCGCCGGCTATGCAAATCAAAAGAATGCGCCGAAGGGCCAGCTCCGAGGTACTTTTTGCTTTTCCAATACGACGAATTGTGTTGCGAATACAACCCGGGCCTGCAGAAATTCGAGATTTCGTAATGTTCGAAACCCGCCTCTTTCAGTAGCCGGATAAGAAGTTCAAATTGCTGAAGACTAAGCTCATCCGGTAACTCTTTCAGAATTCCTTTTTTCAGCCGGTCATAAAATACGGTACCTTCGTGGTAGGTTAAATTATAGGCCGAAATATGCTGCACATCCAGCTCTACGGCAATACGCACGTTCCTCTCCCACTCTTCCAGAGTTTGATTGGGTAATCCGTAAATCAGATCGATACTGATATTTGAAAAACCTGCCCGTTTAGCCCATTTTACCGACTGAAGGGCCTGCATCACACCATGCCGGCGGTTCATCAGCTTTAAATCCGATTCGGCAAACGACTGAACGCCCATACTCAACCGGTTAAACCCGATTTCGCGAATGGCAGAAAGAATGGCCTGTGATAAATCGTCCGGATTAGCCTCCATTGTTATTTCGGCCGTTGCTGAAACCCGGTAATTTTGCTGAATGGTTGTTAATAAGTCCTTTAGCTCATCAATCAGTAAAGCCGAAGGAGTACCTCCTCCCAAATAAATAGTTGTGATTTCTTCGGAATTAAGCTCAGCTGCCCGACTTTCCAGTTCTTTTCTTATTCCGGCCAGTACCCTGCTTTTCTGGCTAAAATCAGTTGATTTAAAAAAATCACAATAATGACAACGTTTCCTGCAAAAAGGAATATGAATGTAAATTCCGGCCAAAATATTAACGGATTGAATGCTTTTTAAAGTTTAATGAGATCCTCAAAACCTGTCATATCGCCCAAAATCTCAGCGATGGTTGTTTCCTGATAAAACTGATATAACTGCGCCCGAATCGGACCAAAACGGGCGTGAACCGGGCATGGTTTTTCATTGTTCGCATGTGTTGAACAAGGCTGTAAGCCAATCAGGCAATTTTTAAAGAAATCCTCTCCGTCGACAATGCGGACAATGTCGTAAAGCGAAATTTCGGACGTTTTTTTTCCGAGTCCAAAACCTCCGTTTGGCCCTTTAGTAGACACTAAAATCTTCTGTTTCACTAAATTCTGAAGAATTTTTCCTAAAAACGGAGTCGGAATCAATAAATCCGATGAGATTTTTTTAATTCCTATTTTAGTTCCGTCTTCAGAGTATTTTCCCAGATAAATGAGCGCCCTAACGGCATATTTGCATGTATTGGATAGCATATGTTATTTTTTAGAAGTCCATTGTTTGCTAAATGACTGATCGGCTAATCGGGGTACCTGTTTCTTTTCACCCAGAGCATTTGCACCTAACAATGCAAACGTATTTTTTGTTTTTCCACCAAACATATCCAGCCGTTTTCGTTTGGATAAGGCAAATTCAAAGGCTTTTATTCCTGAATTCCAGATAAATCCTCCTGCTCCGGCTCTGACAGCGTCACGGCGGTTGATCAGTAACATGTGGTGAAGCGGTATTTTTACCGGACAAACTTCGGTACATTTTCCGCAAACCGAACAAGCCGAACTCAGGTGATTGTATTCTTTCAGGCCTTTGAAAAAAGGAGTAATTACCGATCCGATTGGTCCGCTGTATGTCGCATCGTACGTATAGCCGCCAATATTTTTATAAATCGGGCAGGCATTCAGACATGCTCCGCAACGGATACATTTAAGTGCCTCATACTGATCATCGTTGCTGTAAAGATCGGAACGTTTATTATCCAGTAAAATAACGATCATTTTCTCCGGACCATCCAACTCTCCGGATTTTTTAGGCCCGGTAACCAACGAATTGTATACCGAAATCTGCTGACCCGTTCCGTGAGCGGCCAATATCGGCCACATCAGCCCCAGATCCTGCATGCGCGGAACCACTTTTTCAATTCCGGCAATAACAATATGAATTTTTGGAAAGGAAACCGACATCAGTGCATTTCCCTCATTTTCAGTCAAACAAATTCCTCCTACATCGGCCACCAAAAAATTGGCCCCGGTAATTCCCACATCGGCGGTTGTAAACTTTTCGCGTAGTTTTTGCCTGACATAGGCGGTCAGGTATTCGGGTGCACTTCCTTCCGGAGTGTTAAATTTTTCGGTAAAAAGCTCGGCAATATCCTGACGTGATTTGTGCATGCACGGAGTCACAATGTGGTAAGGCTTTTCGCCGGCCAACTGCACAATGTACTCGCCAAAATCTTTTTAAAGCGACTCTACACCAATTTCCTCCAGATGATGATTCAATTCAATTTCTTCAGTCGTCATCGACTTGCTTTTGACCACCGTTTTCGAATGATTCTCGATCAGGATTTTCTTAACCGCATCGATGGCTTCATCCGTATTTTCGGCCCAGACAACCGAAGCTCCGTTGGCGGTGATATTCTTTTCAAACTGAAGTAAATAGTCGTGCAAATTATTTACAGCCAACGATTTGACGTATGAAGCACGCGTTTTGGCCAAATTCAGGTCAGAATATCGTTTCATGCCGCGATCAACTGCAGCATCGTATTTCGAGATGTTAAACCTGATGGTTGCCCGATGCTTCAGGTCGAACGCAATTTCCTCAGACTTTTTTAGGAAAATATCCTTCTGTTCCGACATTTTTTTAAACCGGTATCTTATTGATTCTATTGATGTGCCGACCACCTTCAAAATCGGTAGTCAAAAATATTTTTACAATTTCAATGGCTTCTTCATCCGAAATAAACCGCGCAGGAAGTGCACAAACATTGGCATCGTTATGCAAACGGGCCAAACGGGCAATTTCGGGCATCCAGCAAATAGCCGAACGTATTCCCTGGTGCTTGTTGGCTGTCATGTTAATACCGTTTCCGCTGCCGCAAAGGGTAATGCCTTCGTTAAATTCACCTTTACTTACTGCTTCAGCCAAAGGATGGGCAAAATCTGTATAATCGCTGCTTTCAGTAGAAAAAGCACCAAAATCTTTGTATTCAATTCCTTGTTCCTTAAGGTATTTCAGTACGGTTTGTTTCCGTTCATATCCGGCATGATCGCTGGCTATGGCAATTTTCATTTTTTCCATTTTTGTCGCTAATAAATTTCAAAAATAATACTTAAAAGTATTTTATTGGTTATAGTTTCAATAAACTTCTGAGTTCCTTTTTTTCAGCAAAATAAACAACAGCTATAAAAGCAGTGAACAAACTGATATTCAGCGAATACTGCATAACAGATGATGAAAAATGTATCCATCCGGATATGTAATAAAATCCGATTGCTACGCTCAGGTACATCAGTATCCGCTTCAGGTCATAATCGACGCGATAGTATTTTTGCCCGACTACATAGGAAATGACAGTCATCAGCACAAAACAAATCAAGACGGCATAGGCCGATCCCATGTAACCCATTACAGGAATAAACATCACGTTGGCCACAACGGTGAGCAACGCACCAATTCCGGCAATCCAGGCACCCATCCATGTTTTATCGGATAATTTGTACCAAAGCGAAAGGTTGAAATAAATTCCCATGAACAAATTGGCCATCAAAACAGCCGGAACTACCTGTAATCCTGAATGATATTCAGAACCGATTATAATCTTGAACACATCGATAAACAAGGTGATTCCTAAAAATATGAGCAAACCGAAAATAATAAAGTACTTCATCACCTGTGCGTAAATCAGCCGCGAATCACTGTTTTTCTGATGGCTGAAAAAGAATGGTTCAAACGAATAGCGAAAGGCCTGAATAAACATGTTCATCAAAACGGCCAGCTTGTAGTTTGCTCCGTAAATGCCGAGTTGCTCCATCGGCTTTTGGCTGGCCGGCACCAGCTCCGGAATTAAAATTTTGTCAATATTTTGGTTCACCATCCCAAAAATTCCGACCAGCAGAATAGGGAAGGAGTACCAGAACATTTCGCGGAAAAGCCTGGGATCAAAAGCCAGTTTCATTTTTTTAATCTCAGGAATCAGCATGACCAGTGTAATCACCGAAGCAATCAGGTTGGCCACAAACACATATCCGACACCAAAATCAGGCTGATAAATAAACCTGACAAAACTTTCGGGATTGGCTTTCAGGAGATACGGACAAACCGTGAGGAAAAAAATGTTGAAGAAAATATTGAAGAAAATGTTGACCATTTTAAGGGTGGCAAACCTGACGGCTCTGTTTTCGAGGCGCAAATTGGCGAACGGGATCGCTGTTGCCGCATCAAGCGCAACAATAACAGCCAACCATTTGATGTACTGTTCGCTGTTGGGATAATCCAGAAAACCCGCAAAGTTTCCGGAGAAAATGAAAGCAACAGCTACAAAAAGAAGTGAACTTCCAAAGAGCGAAAGTGCACTGGTTGAATAAATCTTATCTTTTTGATTATTCTTGTTGGCAAACCTGAAAAATCCGGTCTCCATACCAAATGTGAGGATGACAAGCAAAAAAGCAACGTAAGAATATAAGTTCGTCACAACACCGTATTCTTCGGGAAGAAAAATACGTGAATAATACGGAACCAGCCACCAGTTCAGGAAGCGTCCGACGATGCTGCTCATGCCATAAATGGCTGTTTCGCCTGCCAGTTTTTTTAATGCGCCCACAATCTCAAAATTTTGGCAAAGATACAAACCTATTCTTTTGACCAATTGGAAAAATGAGGTTGAAAGCCAATTTGTTTTATATTTGAATCCTGTTTAAAAACCGTTTTCAAATACAGATAATGAATTTCAGACTATTCTCCAGCTTCATTGTACTAGCCTTGTTTATCAGCTCATTTTCTTGTTCCAATAAACCAAACCGTTCACGAAAACCTGCTGTAAGTATTCAAGCAGAGTCGGTTCACAAAAAAATTATATACGGAGACGACATTAATATTGGTATTTCTGTCAAAGTGAAAGACGGAGAACTGCAGGAAACAAAAATTTTTATCGACTCGGTTTTGGTCACTTCCAGTAAAGAATCCGAATTTACTTACACCCTGAAAAAATTCAGGAATATCGGTCAACACACCATAAAAGCTGTTGCAGTTAAAACCGATGGGGTAGAGGGTACTTATTTTAAAACCTTCGAAGTTCTGTCGGATATAATTCCGGAACAATATGGTTATGAAGTGATTGAGTCATACCCGCACAACGACAAATTTTTTACTGAAGGTCTTGAATTTAACAACGGATTCTTATACGAAAGCACCGGAGAACACGGAACCTCGGCTATTTACAAAACCAACCTGAAAACCGGAAAAACATTACAATCGGTTAAACTGGCTGACCGTTATTTTGGTGAAGGAATGACCATAATCAATAACCGGATTTTTCAATTGACTTATAAAACCAAAGTCGGATTTGTATATGAACTGGAGACGATGGCTCTGGTTGACAGTTTTCATTTTGAATCAGCAGAAGGCTGGGGAATGACCAATGACGGTAAAAATCTGATTATGGGCGATGGAACCCACCTGCTCACCCATATTAATCCAACTACCTATAAAACAGTAAAAAAAGTTCAGGTATACGACGATAAAGGGCCCGTGACATACCTGAATGAATTGGAATACGACAATGATTACATCTACGCCAATGTTTACACGACTAACCGGATCGTTAAAATTGACTATGAAACCGGCAAAGTAGTGGCTAACATTAATTTAGACGGAATTTTAACCATGATAAATCCGGAAAAACAAGTTGATGTTTTAAATGGAATTGCTATTCATCCGGCAACAAAAAAAATGTACATCACCGGAAAATTTTATCCCAGATTATTTGAAATCAAGCCCGTTAAAAAAGAGTAGGGGTATCGCCATAATGGATTTTTCCCAAATGCTGATAAGCTAATTCCGTCACTTCCCGTCCTCGCGGAGTCCGTTTCATAAAACCTTCTTTGATCAGGAAAGGTTCATAAACTTCTTCTATCGTTCCTGAATCTTCGCCTACAGCAGTTGCAATGGTCGATATTCCGACCGGCCCGCCTTTGAATTTATCGATAATGGTTGTCAGAATTTTATTATCCATTTCATCTAAACCATATTTGTCAATATTCAAAGCATCAAGTGAATAAAGAGTAATATCCAGATTAATCTCTCCGTTTCCTTTCACTTGGGCAAAATCGCGTACACGACGCAGTAAAGCATTGACAATACGGGGAGTTCCACGACTTCTGGTGGCGATTTCAACTGCGGCCTGATCGTCAATCTTTACATTCAGGATAAAAGCCGAGCGTTTCACAATCTTGGTAAGAATATTCACATCATAGTACTCCAGATGCGATTTGATACCAAAACGAGCCCTCAGAGGACTTGTTAACAAACCAGAGCGGGTGGTTGCTCCAATTAACGTAAAAGGGTTTAATTCGAGCTGAATGGAGCGTGCACTGGGTCCCTTATCGATCATGATGTCGATTTTATAGTCTTCCATAGCCGAATACAGGTATTCTTCAACAATCGGACTCAAACGATGAATTTCATCGATGAACAAAACAGCGTTCGGTTCCAGATTGGTTAACAACCCGGCCAAATCACCTGGTTTGTCTAAAACCGGTCCTGAAGTTAATTTCAGTGAAACTCCCAACTCGTTGGCAATAATGTTTGAAAGAGTAGTTTTCCCAAGTCCGGGAGGTCCGTGGAGCAGTACATGATCAAGGGCTTCACCCCTCATTTTGGCAGCTTTGACAAATATTTTCAGGTTTTCAACAATTTTGTTCTGCCCGCTGAAATCATCAAACTCCAAGGGCCTTAATTGTTTATCTATCTCTTTTTCAGTGTCCTGAAAAGACTCATCTCGGAAATCAAAATGTTCGTTCATTTTTAGCTTTTAATCTCAGCCAAAAGTAAAAAATTAAGCTTGAAGTTTAAGCAATTCAGAACTGATTCACCCGAGATGATATTCGAAGTTCTTCAAATATAGATTTAAGTTTCTCTATATCAAAAGGTTTAGCCATGAACTCATCCATTCCATAGGAAATACATTTATCACGGTCGTTATCCATTGTATTTGCTGTGAGTGCAATGATCGGGGTCCTTTTCTCTATATTTTCTGAAGTTTCAATTTCCCTGATTTTAACAGTTGCTTCAAGACCGTCCATAACCGGCATCATAATGTCCATTAAAATCACATCAAATTTACGTTCCCGAAACAGTTCTATTGCTTCAACCCCATTATTTGCGATAACCACGTTGTGGTTATACTTTTTCAGACTGAACGTAACTATACGTTGATTCAACAGATTGTCTTCCACCAATAATATTTCTAGTCTCTCTTCCATATGTCTAATCAATGCAACGAATATAATATATTCTTAAAAACACCCAAAGGATACCCTCCAATTTCATTTTTTTTGTCAAAAGAACTATAAAAGGATCATTTTAAAATTAGAATTGGATACTCTGTTGGTTTACATTCATTATTATATTCTTTTA
>JAEUSS010000572.1 GCA_016788685.1 Prolixibacteraceae bacterium
GAATAACAAGTCTTTTTCCGGTGTAGATCTCGGAGGTATTTACATTCATGAAAAAACAATCAGGATCACAAATATCAAATTTTAAACACTTCCGGAGGTAGGGTTTTTAGAATTTCAGTGTACTACTCGTGTAACAATCTATTAAATGAAATCAACAATCGGGAAATATTTAGCGGGGAAGAGTTCAGAAGATGAACAGAAGGAGTTACTTGACTGGATCAGAAAAGAAGACAATATATCTGAATTTCAATCAATAAAAAGAGAATGGAAAGCTGAAGTCGTAAAAAATGAAGTACCGGCCGAACATACCCGGAACTGGAAAAACATTCAGGATAATATGCTCAGCCAAATGCAATCAGAATTACAGCATTCGCAGCGTTTTCTGAAATTCTTCAGGTATGCTGCCGTTTTAGTAATACTGCTTTCAGTTTCTTCGGTGGTATACTTTTATTCGCATTCCAGGCC
This sequence comes from Prolixibacteraceae bacterium, assembly GCA_016788685.1. Classification (GTDB taxonomy): domain Bacteria; phylum Bacteroidota; class Bacteroidia; order Bacteroidales; family Prolixibacteraceae; genus Aquipluma. The sequence goes on from JAEUSS010000572.1 coordinate 466, forward strand.
CGCAGGCGAACCGATCTATACCACTGTAGCTGCAGATTTCGGCCAGATCTCAAAAGTCGTATTACCCGACAGTTCGGTTATCTGGATCAACTCCGGCTCAACCATCAGATACAACAATCAGTTTTCGGCTACCAACCGCGATATTGAATTGACCGGAGAAGCGTTTTTCAAGGTCGCTAAGAACAAAGATTTACCCTTGATCGTGAGCAGTTCTGATTTGAGGGTTAAAGTTTTGGGTACCGAGTTTTGTGTAACAGCCTATCCGGAAGAAAGCTCCATACACGTTGTACTTGAAAAAGGAAATGTTGAGCTGACCTCGTCTTCCCATTCGCACTTCAGGCAGCAAATGAAACCGGGAGAAATGGCCAGTTTCAATAAAACAAAAAAACAGCTTTCCTTATCGAATGTCAATACCGAACTTTTTACCTCGTGGAAAGACGGCATGATTAACATTTACAACCTCCCGCTGAGCGAGGTAGTAATTAAACTTGAAAAACGCTATAACCAGAAGTTTGTGATTGATGATGCAATAAAAGATTTGCCCTACACTTTCACCATAAAAAACGAAAATCTGAACCACATTTTGTCATTAATCGAGAAAATCACTCCGGTTGATGCAATTCAGCACGACAACATCATTGAATTGAAATACAACAAAATGAAGAAGAAAAGTTAAAAATAAAAACCGGAAGGCGCGGCCACGCTTTCCGGTCAAATGCTCATCACATAATGATGGAACTATTTATTAACAAAATCAGTCAAAACTATGAAAAAAAAATCGAGTATCCGAGGTTTAATGCCTCCGATCTGGAACAAAAAATTCTTTAGAATTATGAAACTAACGTTCCTATTCCTATTTGCAGGCTTAATGCAGGTTTCTGCCAGCCTCTACAGCCAAAACACGAAACTTAGTCTTGATCTCCGGAATGCCCGCGTGGTAGATGTTCTGGAAGCCATCGAGAACCAAAGCGAATTCCGCTTTGCCTACAGTGCCGAGTACATTGACGTGAACCGAAAAGTAGACGTAGATGTAAAAAGCAAGAGTATCGAACAAACTCTTTCTCTGCTTTTTGACGGCGCAGGAGTTAAATATTCCATCAACGACCGCCATATCATGCTCTTCAGTGCCGATATGGAACGCAGTCAAATGGTACAGCAAAATAAAACGGTTACCGGTAAAGTCACCGACTCTTCAGGCACTCCTTTACCCGGAGTTTCGGTTGTGGTAAAAGGAACCAGCAACGGGATTATAACCGATAACAGCGGAAACTATTCCATATCCAACATTCCTGAAAACGCCACTTTACAGTTTTCGTTTGTAGGTATGAAACTTCAGGAGGTTGCGGTTGCCGGAAAATCGTCTGTTAACGTTACTCTCACCGAAGAAACAATCGGTCTGGAAGAAGTCGTTGCCGTTGGTTACGGCGTACAGCGCAAATCAGATGTGGCCGGATCTGTTGGTGTTGCTACTGCTGACCAGATTTTAAAATCTTCATCGTTCAATGCCCTTCAGGGCCTGAAAGGCAAGGTTTCCGGAGTAAACATCTTTACCAACTCAGGAAATCCATCCGGAAATACCCGTGTGATTATCCGGGGAATCAATTCAATCAACACTTCTTCCAATCCGCTGTATGTTGTTGACGGAGTTCAGATGTCAGACTTCCAGTTTATGAACCCGAATGACATTGAACGCATTGAAGTATTAAAAGATGCTTCAGCTGCGGCAATTTACGGAGCCCGCGGTGCCAACGGGGTTATCCTCGTTACAACCAAAAGAGGGTCAGGCGAAGGTGAAGGAATTACCGTATCCTACAACGGCTGGATCAGTCTCGGAACCATAGCCAAGAAAGTAGACCTGATGAACGCTGCCGAATTTATGCAAATGGAAGAAATCGGTTTTGCGAATTTCTCGAAATATGCACAAAGTCAGAAATATGCCGGCACGCAGGTAAACCGGACAGACCCGCTTCTTTTTGATGCCCAGGGCAAACCGTTGTACGACACCGACTGGCAGGACGAAGCAACCAGAGACGTTATTTCCCAAAACCATCAGTTCAGCATTCAGCAGCAATCTAAAACATCGTCGGTTGGTGCGTTTGTAAACTATACCGACCAGCAGGGCATCATGCTGAACAGCTACATGAAGCGTTTAAATGCAAAAATGACCTATGATGCCAAACCCAAGCCCTGGCTGTCAACCGGAATGAATTTAATGGTTAACCACATCTGGGCCAACGACCTGGACGAAACCGGAGGAGGACAAACCGCCCGGCGCACCATGTGGGAAATGCCCCCGATCTTCCCGGTCAAATTCCCTGACGGAAGCTGGGCAAACTCTCAGTTTACCGGTAACAAACTTAATTTAGGAATTGAAGCTATGACCAATCCGGTTCACGAACTAACAACCCGGAAGATGAACCGTTTCAAAACCAAGGTTTTTGGTAATGCTTCGCTAACCTTCCATATCATGGACGGTCTGGATCTTAAAACACAAATTGGGTTGGATGCTAACCTGAACAAAGACAAGAATTTCAGCCCCAATGACCTGATCAACATTTCGTCTCCCAACGGAAGAGCCAACATTTCATCCTACGACAGCTACTACTGGCAGGAAGAAACTTTCCTTACCTACAACAAGGCTATCAACAAACACCGCATCAACGCACTGGCAGGGTTATCCTGGTCGCAGTTGACCGCAGCGACATCAAACACCGGAGATGTCAGTGGTTTTGCTACAAACTTCTTTGGATATAACAACCTTGGTGCCGGAACAACTCCTTCAGCTCCCGGTTCTGACTGGAGCCGCTGGGCAATGAACTCATACTTCTTACGCGGAAGTTATTCGTTCAACGATAAATATCTGGCTACCATTACTGCACGTGTCGACGGATCTTCGCGTTTCGGTGCAAATAATCACTACGGATTTTTCCCGTCAGCCGCTCTCGGCTGGATCATCTCAAATGAAGACTTCCTGAAAGATACCGAATGGCTCAATACTTTAAAATTACATGCCAGCTACGGGCGTACAGGCAGCTCTGAAATCGGCATTTACAGTACGCTTGCAACCATATCTTCAGGAACAGTCCTGCTGAACAACGGACGCGGCACAAGTACCAATGTTGCCCGGTTGGCAAACCCCGACCTTCAGTGGGAAAAAACAGACCAATTTGATATTGGTTTTAACCTGAGTGTATTTAACGACCGGATTAGTCTTGATATGGACTACTACTACAAACTGACTTCTGACTTGTTGTTAGCCCGCCCGATCCCGTACAGCACCGGATTTAGTTCTGTAACAGATAATATCGGAGAGGTTTCCAACCGCGGGTTAGACATTCTGTTAACAACCACCAATGTGAAGTCACGTAATTTCACCTGGCAAACGACACTGAATACGAACTACAACACCAACCGAATTGAGAAACTCGGAGCTAACAATGAAGACATCCTGACCAGCCCCGGTTTTGTTGGCGGCAATGTGATCCTTCGCGTCGGCGAATCACTGAGTTCATTCTACGGATACAGAAGATTGGGCGTATGGGGAACGAACGAAGCTGCCGAAGCTGCGAAAGTAGGCGCTGTTCCCGGACAGGCAAAACGTTCAACGGCCCGTGAGATACTGGGTAAAGGATTACCAGACTGGACCGGTAGTTTAATCAACACGTTCACCTACAAAAACTGGGATTTCACTGCTGATCTCCAATTCGTTTACGGCGTTGACACCTGGCAGCTCTATTTCCACTCCATGGAAGACCGCAGCGGTATTGCCAATGGCTTCTCGACCATTCTTTACAACGGGTGGACTGAATCCAACCAGAATACAATGGTTCAACAAATCAGGCAACAAAATTACAGCGGACAGGACAGCCAGGCTGACTCACACTGGGTATGCGATGGCTCCTACATCCGTGGTAACTTACTGCAGCTGGGCTATACTTTCGACAACAGGGTGCTCGGAAGAAGCGGATTCAAAAAGTTGAGAAGTTATGTAAGTGTCAGCAATGCTTTCCTGATTAATTCCAAAGATTTTCTTGGATACGATCCTGAGGCCGTCTCAAACACGGATACGTTTGGTCAGAATATTTTCTTTTACCAATATCCGAAACCAAGAACTTTTACTTTTGGTGTAAACCTCAGCTTCTGATTTAACCTTAAAAGCAACGAAAATGAAAAAAATAATATATTACAGCCTTTTACTTCTCTCATCGATGGGATTAAACTCCTGCAACGATTTTCTGAAAGAAGAACCTCGGTCACAAATCAGTGTAAAACAGTTTTATTTAACGCCTGCTGATGCTACCAGTGCAGTAAACAACCTGTACAGAGCCGGTTTCCCGTCATTCTACAACGCAGGTTCGGCCTATATGGGACCAACCGTGATGTATGGCGGATACATTTCAGGCTTATTTGACAACCAATATAAGGGTCAGGAAAAATTTGTTCAGGATTGTCAGAACCTGGCCATTAACCCGGTAGTAAACAATGGCAACTTACTTTCGGTCTACCAGAACTGCTATGTAGCCATTGGCCGTGCCAATAATGCCATCAAATACATTCCGGCAACACCCGGATTGACTCCTGCCGACATTGCCAGGTTAACTGCAGAAGCCAAATTCTTCCGTGCATTGAATTATTTTCATCTGGTAAAACTCTTCGGTGGCATTCCGCTGATCAGCGAACCGTATGAGTCGATGGAAAATCTGTACGTCGAAAAAACGCCGGAGGCCGGAATATACGCCTTTATTGTTGAAGACCTGAAATTTGCCGTCGAACAAGGAGGCCTGGCTGACCTCCCGATGCACAAAAACAATTTCAGGATTTCCAAAGGAAGCGCCTCTGCATTACTGGCAGATGTGTACCTCAACATGAGCGGTTACCCCCTGAATGGCGGAAAATATGCCGATGCAGCCGCTGTTGCCAAATCTCTGATAAACCACACGGCTTATTCGTTGATCCCGAACGGCGCCACTCCTGAGTTAAGTGCCTACAATGTTCTCCGGACATCTGATGCTCAGGATGAATATCTCTATGCCATCGAATATGATGCAACAATCGCGAACGGAGGCTGGCGTCCAACCTACTGCTTCCCGAACGAGGCTGCAACATGGGGCGAATTTACTTACAGCATTTGCGACAACGCTTATCGCCCTGTAACCCAAATTCTGGCAGCCTACGACAATACCAACGACCTCCGTGCACAGGAGAAACAATATTTCCATACGAAATATACTTTCACCAAAGGCAACAGGAAAGGAGAAACCATCAACTTTGTAGATGTAACCCCTTATTTCTGGTTTGAGCCTGAAGCTCTTTATACAACCAATAAGTCGCAGAAAGATCAGGTTCACTACCGACTGGCAGAAATGTACCTGATTGCTGCCGAAGCTATTGCCCAAACATCCGGAGTCAATAATGAAGCTGCCGACTATCTGGCTACCATAAAAGCCCGGGCATCGCTAAATAAAACCAAAAGTCAAA
>JAEUSS010000014.1 GCA_016788685.1 Prolixibacteraceae bacterium
CAGACACACTGTCTTCGGAAAATTGTGTGTCGACCTTTTCTGATCTGAATCACCTGTTCGAAGACGAGGGCTTGGGATTTGTGATCTTCAGGGACAAAAAAATGGTTTACTGGTCGGACAACCAGTTTGCCTTCCCCAACCTACTGAGTAAAATTCCGGAACAAAACAGTCTGCTCACCTTGCCCAACGGCATTTTTGTAACCCAAAAACGAACCGTAGGACACCACGAACTGCTTGGCTTAATACACATCAGAAACAACTACTCGTACGAAAATCAGTTCCTAGAAAACTCTTATGTCCGTCCGTTTAAATTGCCATCCGATTTTAAAATTGTCACTTCCCGAAATAAAAAAGCTATTGCCGTACACGATTTAGCAAATCAGTACCTTTTTTCGGTTTTACCGTCGGTCACCAAATCGTTTAACAAGTCGCAGCTTTATTTACCTGTTTTCATGTACCTGATGGGTTTTATCTTTTTACTGATTGCCCTTTTCAGGAGAATAAAGCACTACAACGAAGAAAACTTTGTGGTTAAAATGCTATTTGTTCTGTTGCCGTTGTTTGTAATGTACTGGCTTCACATTATTTTCGGGATACCCGTTATCCTGAACCAATTTGAGGTTTTCAGCGCACAGTCTTATGCCGTATCAACCTGGCTCCCTTCGCTTGGCGATTTCTTCCTGATTTCAGTCTTGTTTTTTTTCTGGAGCCTGGTTTTCGTTCGTGAATTTTCGTCTGAAGAATATTTAAAAAAGCAATACATTATTCCGGTCTATGCGTTTGCCGGCCTGCTTTATCAGGTAGTTGGCATTATGATTCAAAGCCTGATCACAAACAGCAACATCACCTACAAACTAAACCGGATTACCGACATCGACGAATTCAGCATCGGCGGTTACCTGGCTATTGCCATTTTGCTGTTCTCGGTTTTCCTGATCCAGCTAAAAATCATCCAGCGAACCGAGCACATCAGCCGAAAAAGTACTTTCCTGAAAATCAACGCAACAGCAACTGTTTTATCAATTGTTCTGTGTATGATATTTCCATCAATCTGGTCGTATGTCCTTACCTTGTTCTTTGCAGTTAATTTGCTTCAGTGCCAGATAAAAAAAATGCACATTTCCATTTACTCGCTTTCGTATACGGTGCTGTTTATCTCTCTTTTTTCCGTCATCAGCCTGCTGATGGTATACAATACGGTTAAGAAACGCGACATTCAGGTTCAGAAACTTCTGGCGACTACGCTAAGCTCCGAACAAGACCCTGTCGCCGAAGTATTGCTGACCCGGATGCAAAACCAGTTCAATACCGACTCGGTAATTCCGAAATTACTGACACCGCCGTTCGATCAACTGGAAAGCTACCTGACCCGGACCTACTTCAGCGGATATTTCCGCAAATACGACATTCAGTACTCGTTCTGTAAGGGAACCGACAGCCTGCTGATTCAGCCCGAAAACATTTCTGAGCCCTGTTTCCCTTTTTTCGACAATATGATTCAGAAAACCGGGATCAAGTTGCCGGGAACCAGTTTTCACTTCATGAACAATATGAACGGACGGGTATCTTACCTCGGCAGGCTGCACTATCCGCTGGTTGATGTTCCAAGCGGCATTTCGGTATACATTGAGATTAATTCGAGAGTGATTTCGGAAGGAATCGGGTTTCCGGAGTTGCTCATGGACCGGTCGCTGATAAAACCTTACCGCTACAAGTACCTTTCGTATGCCAAGTACTTCGAGGAAGAGCTGGTGAACCGTTCCGGAGAATACGCTTACAATTACTACCTCCAGTCATACGGACCTCAAAATAACAATTCGGAATTTCAACTCCTAAACTGGGACGGATATAACCACCTGATTTACACTTTCGATTCAAAAAACCATATCATTGTGAGCAACCGCTCGCTCACATTTCTCGATTACCTGATTTCGTTCCCGTATATTTTTGTATTCTACTTTGTGTTCGTGTTGTCGATTGCAATGATCGGAAACCCCAGTTTCAGGAAACTAATATTGCCTCAAGACCTTCGTTTCCGCATCCAGGTTTCCATCATCTCGGTGGTGCTAATTTCGCTGCTTTTTGTGGCTGCCGGAACGATTTATTACAACATCCAGCAATACCGCGACAGACACCAGGTTGATCTGCAGGAAAAAATAAAGTCCATTTCCGAAGAAATCAAAGACCGGCTGGTTTATGTAAATTCTATCAGTCCCGAACTGCGCCAATGGCTCTTCAGCGAGTTATACAAGCTGTCCAACATCTTCAGGACAGACATCAATATTTATGATGTAAACGGCGAGCTGCTGGCCACTTCCAGACCGGAAATCTTTGCCAAGGGAATCATTTCCGAGCGGATGAACTCAAACGCATTCTACGAACTGTCAGAACGTTATCAGCTCAACTATTTTCAACCC
>JAEUSS010000073.1 GCA_016788685.1 Prolixibacteraceae bacterium
TGGCTGGGTGGGCAAGAATTCGGCATCGGGAGTTTCATAATAGAAATTGGTTTTATACCCCTGGTTCGGCTTTAAGGTGTAAATCTTGTCCGTTGCAGCGTTGTTGACGGCCGTTACGCTCTTAAACGAGCCGAATGTGTAGGCATAGATAGCGATGCCGTAAACTGTTTTTGTTCCTGATTTTTTTGCCACGATCAGAACATCGCCGGCACCTGTTGCCCGATCTTCCTTGTTATTACATGATGCCAAAAACAACATTGCTGTGGCGAGGATTATAAAATTTAATTTTTTCATGCACTTGATGTATTTTCTGAAAGAATGAATGTAATTATATTCCGGACGATGTTTTTGCCGGAATGGTTGTCTCTGTGCAAAGATATTTATTTGTATATCAATCAAACTTGTTGTCGGAGAGTTTTATTGTGCTTTATCTTCAGGCTTAGTAACTCTTTATGCTTCAATGTGGTGAAAACAGTCAGAAACTTGCAGAAAACAGTTTTGAATTCAGGATTAATATTTTACCTTTGCGCCACAAATTTTTCATTAACTGTTTATCATTAAATTTAAGCAAAATGCCAGCAAAAATCAGATTGCAGCGCAACGGGCGCAAACGGTATGCTTACTATCACATTGTGATAGCTGATAGCAGGGCACCACGGGATGGTAGAAGCATTGAACGGATTGGATCTTATAATCCAAACACAAATCCTGCTACTATCGATCTCGATTTTGACAAAGCTTTAACCTGGCTTGCCAAAGGTGCTCAACCAACCGATACTGTAAGAGCTATTTTATCTTACAAAGGAGTAATGTACAAAAAACATCTTTTAGGTGGTGTTGCCAAAGGCGCTTTCACTGCTGAAGAAGCTGAAGCTAAATTCGAAGCTTGGGTTGCTGAAAAAGCAAGCAAGGTTCAGGCTAAAAAAGATGGATTGGTTGCCAACACAGAATCTTCGCGTAAAGCACAACTCGAAGCTGAAGCTAAAAAGAACGCAGAACGTGCCAACGCTATTGCCAAACGCAATGCTGAAGCCGCCGCTGCTGCACAAGCTGCTTCCGCTCCGGCTGCTGAAGCTCCAGAAGTAGCTGAAGAAGCTGCTCCGGAAGAAACTGAAGGTTAACAATTAGCCTAATCCTGTTTTAAATTTTCGGTTTAAAACAGACAACTTATAAAAGCGACAGAGAAATCTGTCGCTTTTTTCTATTTTTACCACTATGGAAACAATACCCAAAAGCAATTGTGTTAAGATTGGCTACATCCAAAAGCCTCACGGAATCCACGGTGAGCTGGTCATTCGGTTTGAAGAACAGTACTACGATACCCTCGAAGAACATCCGCCCCTGTTCCTGGAAATCGACAACCTGCTTGTTCCTTTTTTTATTTCCGAAGAAGGACTGCGGTTTAAGTCGGGCGAATCGGTTATTACCCCGCTCGAATGGATTGACTCGGATCAGAAGGCCAAAGAACTGTGCGGACTATCGGTATTTGTCGACCAAAATGATGTGATTGTAAATGAAGAGGAAATGAGCCCTCACGAGTTGATTGGCTATACCTTATTTGACGAAACACTCGGGCAGATTGGCAAAATTACAGAGGTTAATGATTACTCCGGAAACCTGTTGCTGGGGGTCAGCTATCAGGGGAAAGAAGCTTTAGTTCCGCTGAACGAAGATTTGATTGTGCGTATCGATGAGGACCAGCGTGAAATTGAACTTCGCATTCCGGACGGATTGTTTAACCTGGACGATGAGTAGCAGCAGGCGCTGCAGTGTCCGGCCGCATTTCTCTCCGCCTGAACTAATCTTTTTCAGTAGCGTTGCAACTTCCGGGATAATTTGCCGTCTATAAAGTACGTTTAGAAAGAACAGAACAAATAATAATTAAAAATACCTAGTCGATGAAAACAAAATTAGCAGCAGCATTCATTTTAGTTACATTTATCCTGACAGGCATTCGGGTTCAGGCAGATGAACAGAACCGGAAAGTTGATCCATTCACCGAAATTTCGTTACGCGTTGGAGCCAAACTGCACCTTGAGCAAGGCGCCAAGCAAAATGTCGAAATTGTAGCCAAGGCATCGACCCTGGAAGAAATTATTACCGAAGTAAAAGACGGAAAGCTGATCATCCGGTTCCCCAATCAAAACCTTTTATGGAAAAACTTTCAGCCCGGCGAGATTATCATCTATGTCACCACTCCTGAAATTAACGGATTAGGGGTTTCGGGTTCGGGTGATATCATTGCCGAAGATCAGATTAAGACTAAAATCATCGATCTTTCAGTCAGCGGAAGCGGGAACATCAGACTTGCCGACCTTTCAGCCGAACGCGTAAAAACAACCATCTCTGGTTCGGGAGATATTGTTCTGGCAGGAAAAACGGCGGCTCAGGATCTGAGTGTGAATATTTCGGGCAGCGGAAACCTGAAAGGGATGGAGTACAATGCTGATGATGTGTCGGTTAAAGTTGCAGGTTCGGGCAACGTAAGTATTGAAGCCAATAAAAATCTCTATGTCCGTCTGTTTGGCTCCGGAAACGTAAACTATAAAGGTAAACCTCTGATCGATCAGGCGGTAACCGGTTCGGGAAGAGTAAGAAGTTCCAATTAGTTTGTTGATCCTGAAAGTTACTTCATGACTAGTCCTAAATAAGCGATACAGATTTATAGGACTAAATTAATAGATTCACAGACCGTTTCAAAGCTAGCTTTGAAACGGTCTGTTTTTTTATAGCTTTTAATTTTAATGATCTGTTGTTTATGCAT
>JAEUSS010000078.1 GCA_016788685.1 Prolixibacteraceae bacterium
AGTACCGGCATACCCGAGGACATTAACGATCAGTTTGATAAATACGGTAAAGAAGGATGGGAATTAGTAAAAGTAGAGCCTAAGTTAGATGGCGGAATCATGTTTTTCGGTTTCGGCTGGCTTCATCAAACCGTTGGTTACCTGGCATTCTTTAAAAAACCGTTGAACTGATTTTTTGATCAGGAACAAGGTGGGAAACAACATGAGTTAGTATGCTGATACAGATTTACAATCAGTACCTAACCCCGGGTTTTAGAAGGGAATAAAAATAAATGAGTAAAAATGAATAAAAAATGGAGACCCGAAACCATTTAAAAAACGGGGCGAAACCGAAAAGCCAAACGAGTAGGAGAATCTAATTAAACTTAAACGTAACAATGGAAGCACAAAAAGTTGACATGTTTATCATGGCAAATGGCAAATTCTTTGAAAGTCATCAAGTTGCCCAAATCAGAGAAAGATTGATTCAAATGGATGATTCAAAATGGGGTATGATTCAAACTTTGCAGTTTAAAGATCCAACCACAAGTCTGATCATTTCATTACTTGGCGGCAGTTTAGGTATCGACCGTTTTATGATCGGAGATACCGGACTTGGCGTTGGAAAATTATTAACCTGTGGTGGCTTGGGAATTTGGGCTATCATTGATTGGTTTATGATTATGGGTGCTACCAGGGAAAAGAATATGAGCAGACTTCAACAAGTTTTATATTAATGCCGCTCAGCAGGAGAAACTTATACCGTATTTTATTTATGGCCTGCGTGGCAGGGTATATTTGGCTTTATATCGGACTAAGTATTCATCAGTCGGGAATAAAGACTGTTGAGGTTTGTCCGATCAAGCATCTGACCAATATACCCTGCCCCTCCTGCGGATCGACCCGTGCTGTTATTTTGCTGACAAAAGGCGAATTTGTTAAGGCATTGCTTTTAAATCCTTTGGGTTACGTGGTGGCAGTGATCATGATGTTGACACCATTTTGGATTTTAGCCGATCTTGTCACTCAAAAAGAGACGTTGTATAAATGCTATCAAAAAACAGAAATGCATTTGCGAAAGCCGGGGGTTGCAATACCGTTAATTTTATTTGTAATTGTAAACTGGATTTGGAACATCACAAAAGGACTATGATCAATGTAACGAAATTTGGCTACGAACCCGGAGAACATGAAGCCGAAAAGGCTTCGAACAGCTATCTGATGTCGTTAATTGCATTTATTGCAGGATTACCCCTGCCGATTATCAATTTGATTGCCACTTTGATTTTTTATCTGGGAAACAGAAAGGGAACTTATTTTGTCCGTTGGCATTGTACACAAGCTTTACTGTCGCAACTGTCGGTGCTTTTTATTAATAGTTATGGTTTTTGGTGGACAGTGTCCATAATTTTTACTCCTAACGAGATTACCAATCAATACATAGCCTACATCATTGCGGCGGTGATCTTTAACCTGGGCGAATTTATTGCAACGATCTACACTGCGGTTCAGACCCGGAAAGGTATTCATATCGAATGGTGGTTTTATGGAGGTTTAACTGATCTTATATGCAAATCGGAGTCATGAAAAAGATTTTTATACAAGGATTGTTACTGATCGCTCTGTTTTTTGCAACCTGGCTGGTTTTTGCACAGGTTGACTGGATGACAGTTTTTAAAGTGCACCAGATGACCGATAAAACAGAACAAAAACTGGGAGAACTCTTTTTTGATATTTTCAAAAAATCGGAAAAAGAGAATGTAAATCCGTTTGTTGCCAACTGCGTCGATAGTATTTTGACTAAGATCTGCAAAGAAAACGGGATTGATAAAGAATCGGTGCAGGTTCACATTTTCGATAAGGATGAAGTCAACGCTTTTGCCTTACCCAATGGTCATCTTTTAATCTACAGCGGATTGATTTCGGCATCAGACAATCAGGAAGAGTTAAGCGGGGTGATTTGTCATGAGATTGCACATATTGAGCTTAACCATGTTATGAAAAAACTGGTAAAGGAAGTCGGACTTTCAGTATTAATCTCGATGACAACCGGCAATGGCGGATCAGAAGTTATTAAAGAGACTGCAAAGTTATTGTCATCTTCAGCTTTTGACCGGAGTTTAGAAAAAGAAGCCGACATTAAAGCAGTAGAATATCTGGTTCAGGCGAAAATAAATCCCGAACCGTTTGCCGATTTCTTATATAAACTATCAGCGAACGAACATGAAGTCGTAAAATATTTAACATGGGCAAGCACACATCCGGATTCAAAAAAAAGAGCTGAATACATTATTGAATACAGCAAAAAGAAGTCGGCTGAATATGAGGCGATACTTTCGGTTGCTACCTGGGAGAAGCTTAAAGAAGAGATTGCGGAATAAAATGAGGCCGCCACGAAGGTTTTGTAAGCTGTATGAGTTTTGTCAGCCATGCTTTAAGTGTTTTTGCTGATCGATACCTTTCTGATCGTCCAAAAGCAAAACCGGGAAATGATGGAGATGAAATAAACGGGCAGGCAAACCGGAACTGTTTTTAACAAAGAGTCAATGCATCAGGCCGGATATCAAACGGTCGGGAACAACTATACTGATAAACTTAAAAAATGAAACGATATGATACAACTGGTAATGATTGTTCTTTTCATTCTGCCACTGGTGTTCCAGATCATCGTTGGCACCAAAGCCATCAGGCATTCCATTTCGTTAAGTTTTTGGAAAGTAAGTTTAATAAGCCTGCTCATACAACTAATCACCACCCTGGGCAACCTTTGGCTGATGGGTGTATTAATTAGAAAGTCTGCTTCGAGAGAAGGATTGGCCTTGATCGGCGTTTTGGCTATTGAATTAGTCGCCGCATCGGTATTGCTTGTGGTAATTCTGATTCAGGGATACATCCTGTACCGCAAAAAGAGGTTGCCTGCCGATTGAAAGATAACTCTTCGGGCAACCGAAAGGGAAACGGAGTGGAGCTGTTTTTTTTTCGTAAAAGAATAAATAGAAAAGCTAACAGCTTTTAATCGTATGTACGAGTTGCAAATCATTTAAAAAACCTAAAACCGACGAAATGAAAAATTTAATCATCCCCATGCTGATTGTGTTGATGATGTTTCAAAACTGTGTTCCGGCAAACAAAGGATTAATCCCCGATGAAACAGCTCAACAGATTTTTACTCCGGCCGAATTGAAGGGTCTGGATGAAATGATCCGGTTTGTTGACAGTAAAGTTGCGGAAAATAAAAGCCTGACTGATGTAAACCAAGTCTATCGGGCTTACTTTGATCAATTCAGTTCGTCTGTTTCCGGGGGCAAAATGTTTCCTGCGCTGTTAACAGACTCCGTTAAATTCAAATTTTTGGAAACCCTGGGCAAGGAGTCTTTTTCTTCCGTCTGGAAACTGGATGATCATGTCCAAATGGTCAGATACAAAGATACAACCTTAACCGATTTGCATGATTTTAAGACTCTTGGAATAAATAACCAGGGAAAATACCTGAGGTATCTGAAAGAAATCGGGAAATCGGATAGTTTATATTCCCACCTGTATAAAAGTATGGAGACTGCCGGAGATATTCCTCCATCTGTTGTGGGTTGGTATCCTGCCCAACACAAAGAAATTGACTTTACGCTATTTAAAAACCGTTTGTGGGCTGCTGTTTTTCTGTTGAGGATGGGTGATCCTTTAGAAGAGCGGGTAGAAAAGTATTTAAAGGAAAAAAGTTTGGCTGCCGATAAATTCTAACTTGCATGGCGGGGGGCAGGGGTGTACCGTAAACGAACTTCGAAATACTTTCCGGTATCCATTGCCAATCGTTAACGAGATAAAAAATTAAAGATGAAAAGAATAATCACATTGTTGTTACTGATTTGCGCTTTGGGAGTGCAGGCACAACTAAAACTGGAAGACCTTTCGGGGAAAAAGGACTTCGAATTGTTGCACCGCATAGAGCTAAACATCGTAAGCTTGGTTCCGACAGTAAAGGAATACAAAGTATTCGGCGAAAAAGTAAAGAAACTGCCGGAAGAATATGTCAGGTATATCGACTCAATTGATTGGTCGGTATTTAATAAGAAGCATTCTGTTATTCAAATATATTCACAGGACCGGGTAAACCAGAGTAAAAATTTATATGAAATCGCGAAGAACCCGGGTAATGACTCTCTGGTAGTTAAAAAGGTCCGGCTTGACATGAAAAGGAATGATTATATCATGGACTATGATGAATATATGAACCAAAAAAATGAGTACAGGATCATCAGGAAGAAAGTAAAAGGAGACATAAAAATGAATCGGATAATTTTTGCCAGAATTCCTAAAAAACAATAGAAATCAGTTCAGCGTTCATCGCTGTAGTTTGGTGTTTCGGGCATTTGCTTAAGCTGTTTCCGGATTCGGGAGAAAATGAATAAATTGAAAAGGCGGGAGGAAAGGAATTCGGGTTGTGGGTATGATTAGGGTCTCAACCGGGAGTAATACATTTATCTAAAAAGGATTACAATGAACAGAGTAATTTTTATTTTATTGCTGATTTTTGTTTTCACAAAGTCTGGCGCAAAAGATCATTCTGTGAATTTTGCTTTTGTTATTAGTGGAAAAGTACATCATGATACTCAGAAATCACTGACAATCGGAGTTCAGAATCTTGCTATCAGTAAATTTATAGAATTCCCTTTGAAGATAGATAGCAATAAGATGTTTAGCGGAAATATCAAGTTGGCAGATTCGATTCAAGATGTGTTTGTTGTATACAAAGATGAGTTGATTAAGCTGCTTGTTCATTCGGGAGATAGTATTCATATGGAGTTTGAATCTTCAAGCTTAAAAAGAAGCATCAAATTTTCAGGAAATGCTAAAGAAGACAATCGGTTATTGATCAAATTTGATACAATTCCGGTTATTAAAACAGTACCTTACAGTATTAGCCTTGAAAAAAGCAAAGCCTTATCTCCCGACAA
>JAEUSS010000091.1 GCA_016788685.1 Prolixibacteraceae bacterium
TTCGGTTTTTTTATTCATTTTGCATTTTATTTTAACCCTTCAGTTGGAGAATACCAATACAAAAGAGCAAAAGGAGTTAAAATTCTTAGAAACCGCCAACACGACTCTTCGGTTATACCGGAACAACTCCGAAAAGCGCCAGGAGTACCACTGCAGGCATTCCGTAACCTGCCCGGTACGCCGTTTTTCAAACCCCAATAAAATTAGCTTATTCCCGCAACAAAAACATTAAAAGACTTAATTGTCTTTTAATTTAAATGTTTTATACCTTTACTGAAGACATCTGGATGCACTTCCTCCCCGGCAATATACAAACAAAACAACTGACTGCCAACACAATAAACAACATTCATGAACATCAAATAAAATCAGACGAACATGAAAAAAATCGGAATTGTAGGAGGTTTAGGCCCCGAAGCTACAGTTGATTATTACCAGAAAATAATTGATGCGTTTAAGACTGAGGACGGTGATTTAAATTATCCTGAGATTATCGTCTACAGCGTGAACATGTCGGAATTTATAGGACTGATGAAAACCGGCAAATATGAACAGGCTACCAGCTACCTGGCAGAAAAGGTTGAAAATTTACGACGGGCCGGGGCCGATTTTGCGGCACTCAGTGCCAATACCCCTCATCAGCTTTTCGACCCGTTAAAAGAAAGATCGGCTATTCCGCTGATCAGTATTGTTGAAGCAACCTGCGAAGAAGCTAAACGAAAGGGATTGAAACGGGCCGGTTTGTTCGGAACGGAATTTACCATGAAAGCGTCCTTTTTTCCTGATGTTTTTAAGAAACAAAACATCGAAGTTGTTATGCCCGGTCAGGACGATCAGGCGCTGATCAATCAAAAACTATTCAGCGAAATTGAACTGGGCATTTTTAAAGACGAGACCCGCCAAATGCTGATTGCCATTGTTGAAAAAATGGTTCGGGAACAGCACATTGATTCTCTGATCCTGGGATGCACCGAATTCCCTTTAATTCTGGAAGAAGATTCGTATGCCGGAATTCCGGTTCTGAACACCACCAGAATCCATGTTGATTCGATCGTAAAATATTGCAAAACCGGCGGATGATACCGCCACAGCCAGCCAAAGATACAGCTTGAAATTACAAACTCTTGAGGCACACACCATTCAGAATATAAAAACAACAGACGATGAAAACAGATTTCACTCCCGTATACCCGGTTTACTATGAAGTATTTACCGCAGAACAGGAAAAAGCATTCAGTAAAGTATTCTATTTCGGAAACGGAACTGAAGTGGAAGAAGCCAAGGGCAAAATTACCGGTCTTGAAAAAAACGAATCGGCCGAAGAGTATCTGATCTTCGATTCGGGGCAGCAAGTTCGCATTGACCGCATCATTACGGTAAACGGAATTCCGGGTCCTGCGTATGACGAATATGACGCGTTTGCCCTTGCATGCCTCAACTGTAATGTCGGAATGGAGTAGCTTATCCGGCGGAAACTTAAATTTGTGTCGGATGATTGATTACTTTTATTCTGAAATTTAGCTGGGTTCGGGTAATCAAGCGTCCCGGACGTTCGCTCATTCCAGCAATAAAACAAGTGATATGCATAAATCCATGATTGATTACACGGCAACATACACCGATCAGTACCAGCTGACCATGTCGCAGGTTTACTTCCTGAAGGGACAAAAAGACAGCAGGGCCGTGTTCGACTACTTTTTCCGCAGCCTGCCTTTCAACTCGGGCTATGCCCTGTTTGCCGGACTGGAAGATTTGCTGAATACGCTTGAAAACTTAACCTTCGATCGGGCAGACCTGGAATTCCTGAAAGAAAAAGGTTTTCATCCTGAATTTATCGCTCACCTGAAACAGTTTCGGTTCAACGGCACGATATACAGCTCACACGAAGGCGACATCATCTTTCCGACCCGCCCCATTTTACAGGTTGAAGGTAACCTTATCGAAACCCAGATCATCGAAACGATCCTGCTCAACATCCTTAATTTCCAGACACTGATTGCAACCAAAGCCAGCAGGATGAAACATGCCGCGGGAAACCACAAACTGATCGATTTTGGATTACGCCGGGCTCAGGGAGCAGGCGGCTATTATGCAAGCAGGGCAGCCATCATCGGAGGGTTTGACGCAACAAGCAATGTCAGGGCCGGTCGCGATTACGACATTCCCTTATCAGGAACAATGGCTCATTCTTACATCGAAACGTACGACGATGAACTGACTGCATTCAGCCATTTTGCCGAAGTGCACCCGGACAACTGCATCCTGCTGGTGGATACGTACAATACCCTGAAAAGCGGCGTTCCCAATGCAATCCGTGTTGCCCGGATGATGGAAAAAGAAGGTCACCGGCTGAAAGGAATCCGTATTGACAGCGGCGACCTGGCCTACCTCACCAAAGTGGCCAGGCAAATGCTCGACGACGCCAGCCTGAACTACGTGCAGATTGCCGTTTCGAACCAACTGGATGAATTTATCATCAAAAGTCTTCAGGAACAGGAAGCGCCGATTGATGTATTCGGTGTCGGAACCAGCCTGGTAACCGGGCATCCGGATGCTGCGCTTGACGGCGTTTATAAACTGGCTTTTGCCAACGGTAAACCACGGATCAAATTATCGGAAAATGTGAGCAAAACAACCCTGCCCCACCGGAAACAGGTATACCGGATGTTCGATTCGGAAGGTCTTTTTTCCGGTGCTGATGCCGTTACTATCAGCACTGAAAAGGATGTTGAAACCATGTATCACCCGCTGTTTGCGCACAAATCACTCCCCCTCGGGGAATACGGCAAAGAACCTCTGCTCGTCAAAGTCATGGAAAACGGACGGCGGCTCTCTCCTTCCCGCTCCGTTTCCGAAATCGCAGAATACAGCAAAAACAGGCTTAAGAGACTTCCGGAGGAATACAAACGGTTTAACTATCCGCACATTTATAAGGTTGGCCTAAGCGCCGGACTAATGCTTGAACGTGACAGGCTTATCCTGGAACACAAAAAATAGAAATGTCATGAAAATACTTATCCTTGTTGACGTTCAGAACGATTTTATGCCGGGCGGGCGACTCGAAATCAAACAGGCCGACCAGATCGTTCCGGTAATTAACCGCATACAAAAACAATTTGACCTGGTGGTGGCCACTCAGGACTGGCATCCGCAGAATCATCAAAGTTTTGCATCGAACCACCCCGGCAAAAAGCCGTTTGACCGCATACAACTTCAAGGAACAGAACAAATTCTTTGGCCCGACCACTGTGTTCAGGGCTCCGGGGGCGCGGCTTTTCATCGCGATCTGGAAACGAACCGGATTGCAGCCATCTTCCGCAAAGGCATGAATCCGGAAATTGACAGTTACAGCGGATTTTACGACAACAACCACGAAATAAGTACCGGCATGTCGGGCTATTTGTCTGAAAAGGGAGCTACGGAAGTCTATTTTTGCGGACTGGCTTCAGACATTTGTGTTTTCCACACCATCCGGGATGCCATTCAGGAAGGATTTCAGGCCATCCTGATTGAAGATGCTTCGCAGCCGCTTGATCCGATGAACTTTATAAAAATGAAAGAAGAACTGACCAATTGGGGTGCTAAGATCATTCACAGCTCCGAGATAACTGCAAAATAAACAGCTGTATAGTTGTCGCTCAATGTAAACCACTAATATACAGCTGACAATGAAAATAAAAAGAGTATACGAAAACCCCGATCCGGCTGACGGATTCCGTATTTTGGTCGACCGTCTCTGGCCCCGTGGATTGACAAAAGAAAAAGTGCATGCCGATTTATGGCTGAAAGAGATCGCGCCAAGTGCCGAACTCCGGAAATGGTTTAATCATGATCCGGAGAAATGGGAGGAGTTTAAAGTGCGTTACCTGTCGGAGCTCGACCAGAACAAAAAAGCGGTTACCTTGCTGAAAGAACAGCTAAAAAAGGGCGAAGTCACTTTGCTTTACGGCGCGAAAGACCAGCAACACAATGAAGCAATTGTACTGTTTCAATACTTCAGCCCAAATTCATCGGACTAACAGCAACTCAGGAAACATCCTGGGAACAGCAAACTTCAAATCTCACGGGCTTGAATGAGGATAACAAAGCAATGGATCAACTACTGAAAAGAATACAGCAATGTGTCGTTTGTCAGGATTATTTACCTGCAGGATGTAATCCGGTGGTGCAATTGAGCGCAACTTCCGAGATAATCATTATTGGCCAAGCCCCTGGGAAACGTGTCCATGATACCGGGATTCCCTGGAACGACCCCAGCGGCAACACGCTCCGGAAATGGATGAATACCGATCCGGCAATTTTTTATGATCCGACATTTATTTCGGTCATGTCCATGAGCTTTTGTTATCCCGGGAAAGGAAAATCGGGCGATCTCCCGCCCCGCCCCGAATGTGCGCCGCTTTGGCATGCGCAAATCATACGGCAATTCAAAAATAATCCGCTCATTCTTCTGGTAGGGCAATATGCGCAACATTACTATTTATCCGGAAAGGGCGAAAGCAGCCTGACTGAAAATGTCAGGAATTACAAGAAATTCCTTCCGTCCTTTTTCCCGCTGCCACATCCCTCTCCCCGCAACCAAAACTGGATAAAAGTCAACCCCTGGTTTATCGGTGAAGTTGTTCCCGCACTGCAAAATCTGATCAGTGAAAGATTAGCGAAGCGGCAAAGGTAGTTCAGGAACAAAACACCAGCCACCCTCAGATTTTCAACTAAAAAAAATCCCCACGCCTGCCAGGCAGACATGGGGAAACAAATTCGGTCATTTGCAGTTTGGCATCAAAATTTAATTTCTGCCCTTCCGTTTCTGCTGCTGGCTCCCGGTACAGGTTCCGTTACCCTGCATTTTATATTGTTTTCCTTTTTCCATTGGCGAAGTCGTAATCCGGGTAAATTCGTCGGCACTGATGTAAACAGGGGTGTAGGTCAAACCCAGTGTCTGCAATTGCAGGTTAAATGCCCGGAGGTGGTTTCGCGAACCTTTAAGAAGATTTTCAAACACCATTGTTACATTTTCATTGGTGGTGGAAGCAAGCAGTCCGGAGAGATCCCGAATATCCATTTCTTCAATCAAAGCACCGGTTTTAAAGGCTTCTTCCACCGAAACCGACCCTTTTGCCACTAAATCGGCATATAATGCCTGAACTGCGGGATCCGAAAACACTCCCGCATCGCCGATTGCCGTGTTACCAACTTCATACGCATTGAGAAGCAGAACAATGGCATTCAAATGATTATTCTCTGCCGCCGAAATATTTGAGAAGACCTGCTGCCCCCATTTTTCGAAAAGCGCCGAATAAACGTCCCGGGCAAGCTTTTCCTCTTCCTTCATTTCCAGCAAAGAAGCCAATTCGGCATCAGTTAAAGTCGGGGTCACGATCATCGCTGCTTTTAAGTTATTTTCGATTACAGAAGTGACTCCATCTCCGGCAACAGCCAAAACACTTGCATACTGTGCATTATCCGGGCCCAGATCGCCCTTTTGGCATGAACTAACCACCAACAGCGAAGCAACTGCTAAGCTGCCAATCGCTAAACTTTTCATACTTGTTCTCATCTTAGTCTGAATTTTTTATTTGAAAAATGAACATCATTAATTCGTCCTGAATTCAGAAGCTATTTACTTTTTGTACGGGTTTGATAAGTGTCACATACTCCGTCTTTGTCAGCATCAACAAAGTTTGCTCCCTTACCTTGTTTTTGCCCTTTTCCCATGCCGGTTCCATTGCAATTCCCCGAACCCTTTTTCCCTCTGGCAGTGGCGGTACGGGTTCCATAGTTGTCGCAAACTCCATCTTTATTGTTGTCTGCATAAACCGAACATTTTCCGTTACCGTTTCCATTCCCTCTACGTCCCGTCGGATTTTGAGCACTTGCTAACGATATTACTGCCACAAGGGCCAATCCGGTCAAAAAAATACTTGCTTTCATAGTCTTTATTTTTATTTGTTAAACATTGGGTATTCTATATCGGCTGATCCTTACTCAAAAAGGTCTCTCACAGCTTAAAATCTGGCAAAAGGATAACTGTACAAGCTGATCAGACCAACTCGTTTCAGAATAAATAATTCAAAATAATTGTTTACCGGCCGTGCCGCCGCCCACCCGAAAACCCGGGCTTCGGAAGATTAATCTGGTTGTCTTTATTGAGCATCGACTGAAATATCAGATGTAGTTTTGCCTGCTGCTCCCCGGTACATATTCGTTTCATACTTAAATAAAAGTCAACCGTCAGATGCTTAAGTTCACTATGGTTATTCCCTATTTCTCCGGCCATCCGATCAAGCCGGGCTGTATCCGGATTTTGGGTTCCGAGTTCATTGATCAGTTCCTGGCGCAACCGGGCTAAATTCATTTCAATCATTCTTGCCTTCCGGTTAAATGTCCGGTTAATATCGCGAAACTGATCGAGCTGTTCATCATTCAGGTTAAGTTGATCCCTGAAAAATCGGGTACGTTGTTCTCCCGGGACTGCCTGCTGATCATCGGGCTGATTTTCTGCCACTTTAACCTCCTTCGGTTGGTGATAGTAAAACGAACCGATTGTCGAAAGATTGGTCGCTATCAGGATGACAATGATCCAGATCAATACTCTGGTATTTGGTATCATAAATTACTAAGTAAGAATGATTCAATAGGTTCTGTCTCAAAATCGTCAAGCATTTGAATATTGCTGACAGCCGGCTGTTTTACACTGAAAGATGATGCATTGCTTCCCAGTTGTAATCCGCCGTAAACTGCGAGAGCCAAAATGAGCGAAAACAATATGGGATGTGCCAGCCTCGACCATTGGCTCTGTCCCCCCGGCTCTGCAATTTCCTCCAGCTTTGCACTCAACCGCGTATAAAAGAAAGGCAACTCCTCCGATTTCTTTTCATCTTCGATAACCTGCATACCTTTCCGCAGAAAAACCAAAAAGTTCCGGCAGTCCGCACATTCCTCCAGATGTCTTTCTACCGCTGCCTTCTCGTTCTCAGACAATTCATTGTCGAGGTAAAAAATCAGACTTTTACGGATA
Organism: Prolixibacteraceae bacterium; assembly: GCA_016788685.1. Lineage (GTDB taxonomy): Bacteria > Bacteroidota > Bacteroidia > Bacteroidales > Prolixibacteraceae > Aquipluma. The sequence goes on from JAEUSS010000091.1 coordinate 7,019, forward strand.
CTATCGTGCTTCATTCTTGTTGCTTTTTTAATGTATGACACTATTCTTTGTAAAAACTTGCATTCAGACACATCTTTTTTTGTAACAATTGTAAAGCTGTTTCTGAAGATTTTTTTTAGCCCGATGAATCAATGACTCAACCGAAGCCAAAGAGATTTCCATGATTTCAGCAATTTGCTGATAAGGCAGTTCTTCATATTTGTTCAATGTAAACGCAATGCGTTGTTTTTCGGGCAGTTGATCGATAGCGTGATGTAACAGATCTGATCGTTCCTGGTCGGTAATATTTTGGTCGGGCTGATCACCGCGCCGATCTGAAATTTCGCTGCCCCGGTTTTTTCCTCCGGAAAAAGTCTCCTCGATAGACTGAAAAAAACGCTTCCTTTTGTTCTTTCTGATCAGATTCAGCGACCTGTTCGTTGCAATCCGGTATACCCATGTGGATACTTTCGAGTCTCCCCTGAAATTTTCAGCAGTCCTGAATACCTCAAGAAATACGTCCTGTGCCAGATCTTCTGCGTCAACTTTATTATGCACAATTCCCATACAGGTATTCACAACCATTCGCTGATAGGTTTCTACCAGAACCTGAAATGCTTTGCGATCTCCTTGCTGAATTCCTTTAATCAGTTGATATTCGTCCATTCTTAATTCGTCAAATTATGAATCTGGTTCATTTGACACCACAAGATCAGAAAACTTGCACCAATCTTCAAATAAAAAAAAGAAATGAACCTTTTTATTGAAACATTGTTTCATCTGCAATATCGTATTAAATTTGAACTTCATTAATTCACACGCATAAAAATATGAACCCCGTTGAAATCTTGCAGCAGCACAGCATCAAGAAAACATCTCCGCGAGTAGCAATTATACAAGCCCTGCAAAAAAGGAGTGCCCCGTTGACCGAATCCGAAATAAAAGCAGAGATGGGCGATCTGTATGACCGCATCACCTTTTACCGCAACATGCAGTCAATGGCAGATGCGGGCATCCTGCACCGCATTGTGGTTGACAACACTATGGTCAAATACGCGCTAAACCACTGCAATAAAGAACATTGCCACCACACCAACCACGCTCATTTCTACTGTAGGGAATGCACCAAACTGATCTGCCTTGACGATATTGCAATTGAAGCACAGGTTCCGGAGGGATATATCCGCGAAGAGATGGAGCTGTTGATACGAGGAATATGCAGCCACTGCAATACTGAACACAAAGCATGAAACATATCCGGATAACATATATTTATTTCGTGGCTTCAGTTGTTTTCGTATTGTCCGGATTTGCCCCCGCTTTGAGGGCACAAACCAACATTGTGCTCCACGGAACGGTAACCGATGAGAACGGCAAACCCTTGGCAGGCGCATCGGTCGTACTTGACCGAAAAGAACGGATAACCACAACAAATGTCCATGGCCATTTCGAGTTGAGTCACCTGAAAACCGGGAAACACCTCATTCTCGTTTCTTTCATCGGTTATCTGCCTCTCGAACAGCACCTCACGCTCAGTTCCGACAGAACCATAGAAATTAAAATGCAGCCCGAAACCATGCAACTGGAGGAAGTAAGCATAAAAGGAAACAGAGAGAAGACATTAAGACAAGAAGATTCTCGCAACGTAGAAATAGTCAGCAGTCAGTTTTTGCGCGACAACCAAATGGGAAGCCTGATGCAGACCTTAAGCCGGATGCCGGGCGTCAGCTCCATTGACATTGGTTCGGGGCAATCCAAACCGGTCATCCGTGGATTGAGTTTCAACCGGGTAGCGGTGGCCGAAAATGGAATTAAGCACGAAGGACAGGAATGGGGCGCTGATCATGGACTGGAAGTTGATCAGTATGCCGTTGAGCGCATTGAGGTAGTCAAAGGCCCTGCTTCGCTGATGTACGGATCAAACGCCATTGGCGGAGTTATTGATTTGAAGCAGCTTGCCGTTCCGGAAAAACACACTTCCGGCGGAAGCCTT
>JAEUSS010000143.1 GCA_016788685.1 Prolixibacteraceae bacterium
GAAACAGCAGTTTATTCTACTTTCCTGAGTGAATATTATCAGCGTTCGATGGAGCTGATCAGTGATATTTTAATCAACAGCACTTTTCCGGCTAAAGAGCTGGAACGCGAGAAGGAAGTGGTGATTGAAGAAATAAACTCATACAAAGACAGTCCTTCGGAATTGATTTTTGACGAATTTGAAGAGATCCTTTTTGACGGACACCCCATTGCCCGCAATATTCTGGGAACTCCGGAGCTTATAAAAACCTTCAATAAGGCAAGTATCCTGAAGTTTATGGATGAGAATTACCATACCGATCAAATTGTTTTGAGTTCGGTAGGAAACATTCCGATGGCAAAATTTATCCGGCTGGCCGAGAAATATTTTGGTCATATTCCTGAAAAAGTCCGCACTAAACAACGGTCCAATGCGTATTCTTATCAGCCCGAAAAACGTGTGGTACAGAAAGATACTTTTCAGGCTCATTGTATTGTCGGAAATATTGCCCCCGATATTTACAGTCCGAAACGGATGCAGATGGTTTTACTGAATAATATCCTGGGCGGGCAATCGATGAACTCGCGGCTGAACATGGCTCTGCGCGAACGTCACGGAATGGCTTACAATGTCGAGTCGGGCTATACCGGCTATTTTGATACCGGCGAATTCAGTGTGTATTTCGGTACTGATAAGGAAAACCTGGATCAGGCACTGGCTTTGGTGAATAAAGAGTTCAGAAAGATGAAAGAAGTACAGCTGGGAACGGTGCAGCTCAGTCGGGCAAAAAAGCAGCTAATCGGGCAATTGGCTATCTCGACCGAAAATCGCGAAGATCTGATGCTTTCGATCGGGAAAAGTTACCTGTTCTTTAATCAGGTTGACCCGCTGGAAGCAATTTTCAGGAAAATTGAAAGCATCGGGAGCCGTGATATTCTTGAAGTGGCCAATGAAATATTTGACGAGTCGCAGAACAGTATTTTAATCTACCAATAGCAATGCCAGATCCCGTTTTACTCGGAAAGTATATACATAATCACATTTCACCTGAAGACGATTTCCTGAAGGAACTCGACCGTGAAACTCATTTGAAGGTGCTTCGGTCGCGCATGTTGTCAGGGCATTTGCAGGGGCAGATTCTCAGCATGATCAGTTGCATGATCAGGCCCAAATGTATTCTCGAAATCGGAACTTTTACCGGTTATTCAGCGCTCTGCCTGGCAAAAGGCTTGGCCGAAGGCGGGCAGCTGCACACCATCGAAATTGACGATGAACTGGAATCGATTGCCCGAAAATATTTCCGGAAATCAGGAATGGACGACCGGATTTTTCAACACATTGGCGATGCTCAGAAGATAATTCCGACCATTGAAAAATCGTTTGACCTTGTTTTTATTGATGCCGATAAACGCGAATATTGTGATTACTATTACCTGGTGTTCGACCGCATACCGGTTGGAGGTTTTATTCTGGCCGATAACATTTTGTGGGACGGAAAAGTGGTCGATCCGGAAGCTGCCAATGAAGAACAAACCCGCGGAATTCTTGATTTTAATGATCTGGTTCAGAACGATTCGCGCGTCCGGAACGTAATCCTTCCTGTTCGAGATGGTATCATGATGGTTCAGAAGGTTTCTGAAAGCGCCGCTGATTTATAAATTAGTAAGCTTGATAACTGAATAACTACGGTTTCAGCGATTTTAATCTTTTGTTGTTTAAGTATCTTCTCAAAGGAATATCGTAAAGTACCATTGTTGCGTAAGCAAAACCGGTCAGGAGAATTGTTCCAAGTATCACAACAAACGTCAATTCGGTGGAATCAGGCTTTTGGCTGGTGAGATAATTCCCGAATATCCAAATGACAGCATAGTGGGTCATGTAGAGCGGATACGATATTTCTCCTGAAAAAACGCATAATTTTCTTGAGCCGGAAGAAAGGCTCGATCCGGCGCCCAGCGAGACTAGCAATGGGAAATAGACCAGGACAATCAGCAATTCTGCAATCCAGTTCCATTTGAAGGAGGGCATCAGGAATGCAACCGATAATAAAATGGCAAGGCCGAAAAAGCCAAGCCGGTTTTTAATGATCCAGTTTGACCGGTAAATTAATAATCCGGCCGAAAATGAGTAGAGAATCCGGGCGCCGCCGTCCCAAAAGGTTTCACCGTTCCATCCGCCCAGTAGATTTCCTGCACGAAGTCCAACAGAGCAAAGGATGCCGGCCGCGATTAATGTTAACACGATCAGCGCCCGGCGGGGGAGTTTGTGAAGAATGAGCGCATAGAAAATGCTGGCTACGTATTCCCAAAATAGCGACCATGAAGGTGCATTGAGGCCGAAAACATTAAAAGAACGATCAGGCATTACCGGGTATGGAATCAGGAAAAGAGAGCAAACAAAAATCAGGATGAGTTTGCCTGCGCTGTACACTTCAGGATGACCCGAAAACGGATCGAACAGAAAGCCCAGCAGGCCCAGCGTCGCTCCCAGGAGAACCAATGGATGGAGCCTTATCAGCCTCGATTTGAAAAACTCGATAATTCCAATTTTTCCGATCCGGCTGTCGTAGGCGTAGGCAATAACAAATCCGGAAAGACAGAAGAAGAAATCGACAGCGAGGAACCCGTGTCCAATAAAATTTTTGGCTGGATCAGTGTAAATCCATTCCATAAAATGGAAAACAACAATGGCTAAGGCTGCTACTCCTCTTAGTCCGTCAAGAATCTCGAAATGCGGTCTGGTTTTAAGAATGTCCGTAGTTATGTCATTTTTCATTATTCAGTAAAGTTAAGTTCGGAAAGTTCTCGTTGTGAAAGTAGGCTTTTATAATAAAGTCTAGCCGATCTTCAGATGCTTTGTGTAAAAAAAAACTCTGCAATCTTTTGAATTGCAGAGATTTTTTTGTTGTCCTGTCAGGTCTCGAACTATTTATAACTTATTTATATATAATGTCATATTTTATTATACTTATAGCCTTTATGTAATTGAATTGTAGCACAT
>JAEUSS010000147.1 GCA_016788685.1 Prolixibacteraceae bacterium
AAAGTAGTTCAGCAAAAACTCGTGCTCGGTATTGGAACCAACGCCTCCCTGTGCAGTTATTTTGGCCAGGAATGGTTTCTCCGGAACAGGTTTTCCTTTCTCTGCCAGTGCTTTGACGTAAATTTCGTGAACGGTATCGATAAGCTGTTCCTTGTTATTTTTAAATTCTTCCAGAACAGGCCCCAACAGAAATCCATCGGTAGCAAAAGCATGTCCTCCGCAGTTCAGTCCGGATTCAACACGGTACTCCGAAACCCAGATTCCTTTTTTAGCCAGAAAACGTCCCTGAATCAAGGCCGAACGGTAATCGCTCACTTTCAGAATGACTTTCTTTCTCAGCTCCATTCCGGCATTCGGATAAAAATCCTCAAACTCTTCCAGGTAACTGTACAGGCGTGGATTCATTCCGGCCGAAAGGACGAGCGACGAGCTTAAATCGCTCAGCGCAAAACCGCGTAAAGCCGATTGCGCATCGCTGTAAATTGAAGGTAATTTTTCTCCGCCTTCAAAGTTGTCGCGATCCAGTTTCGACATAATATTTACATCGATTTCGCCGGCAACCAGATTCTCTTTCAGCCAGTCAGACAGCTTTTGCTTCATTTCGCCGGTTTTGATCATCTGATTGAATTTCAGCTTAATCTCCGACATATCAGGCAACATGCTGATGTATTTCTGTACTTCCTCTTCGGTATTGGAGAAAGACTCCTTCAGGTGGTCAAACTTTTGCTTTACAATCTCCTGAACGGTGTTCAGATAGGCTGTAATGCGTTTGGCCCGGTGATCGTCAGTTTGGGTTGAAATCGACTGGAAAGGCAAATTAAACTTCTTACAGTAAAACTCCCTCATTTTTTCCATCGAAATATCATCAACCAGCGAGATAACCGAAGAGATGCCATAATGGGCAACTTTTACAGGAGTATCAATGGTGTAGCATAATCCAAGAACAGGAATATGAAACGAGTGCGGGTTATTTTGAAAACTCATTATGCAATTTTCTAATTAATAATGGCGGTAAAAGTAATTCATTCGATTTAAAATTGGTGGCATAAATACCAATTCGGATAAAAGTTTGAGAAAAACGCCGCTTTTTTTTACCAATTTTTCAAAACAAATGGATATTACATTCTATTTTCAAACAACAATCAGATACAGTCGAATAAATTGCATGAAACTGAGACCATTTTCCTTGGTTTTGCATCCCCAAAGTAACCCGGATGTATATATTTAGAAAAGTTTTAAATAACTAAGCTCAACTTATTTATACTGATTCTAAACTAAAACAATATACCCACACAAAACACTGAAAAACAAACAATTATACACTCCAAAAGATAAAAACACAAGCCTGTACAATTTTAAACAATCCCAGGGCTGACAACCACACATATTTTTATATCTAGTTTTCTATATGTTTGCATATCATTCAAAATAATTAATCGTCAACATGGCTCAAAAACGTCGCGACTTTATAAAGATTTCATCGCTGAGTGCCGCCGGAATCATCTTCGGAAGCCAGTTGCTGAAGTCATCAGTTGCTGAAACTGCGAAAAAATCGGCTGCTCCGTTAGGTCCTCTGAGCATGCAGCGCACTCCGACTTACTGTGAAGTGTGCTTTTGGAAATGTGCCGGATGGATTCATAAAAACGAAAAGGGAAAAATACAGAAGATTACCGGAAACCAGGACGATGAAAATTGCAACGGGCGGCTTTGTCCGCGCGGAACCGGCGGTGTCGGAATGTACTACGATGAAGATCGCCTGAAAACCCCGCTGATCCGTGTGACCGGAGCCGACGGCAAACAGACCTTCCGCGAGGCCAGCTGGGACGAAGCTCTCGACCTTGTGGCTCAGAAACTTCAGAAAATCAAAGCAGAACATGGTCCGGAATGTACCGCGCTTTTCACCCACGGATCTGGAGGCCATTATTTTGGCAATCTGCTGAAAGCCTTTGGTTCGGGCAATATTGCGGCTCCCTCGTATGCCCAGTGCCGAGGTCCGCGCGAAGTTGCCTTTATCGCTACTTTCGGTGCCGGACTCGATTCTCCGGAACCGACCGATATCCGCGACACCCGTTGCCTGGTGCTGATAGGCTCGCATCTGGGCGAAAACATGCACAACGGGCAAGTCCAGGAAATGTCGGATGCCATTGATAAAGGTGCAACCATCATCACTGTCGACCCGCGGTTTTCGACTGCCGCCAGTAAGTCTAAATTCTGGCTGCCCGTCAAACCGGCAACTGATATTGCACTGCTTCTGGCTTGGATTCACGAGATTATATACAATGAATGGTACGATAAGAAATACGTTGAGAAATACACTTCGGGTTTTGAACAGTTAAAAGAACACGTAAAAGCCTTTACGCCGGAATGGGCCTACGGAATAACCACCATTCAACCCAACGTGATCACAGAAACGGCCAGGGAAATGGCAAATGCATCGCCGGCAGTTATTATCCATCCCGGACGGCATGTAACCTGGTACGGCGATGACACACAACGCCTGCGCGCGGTGGCTATCCTGAATGCCTTGCTTGGTTCCTGGGGGCGTCGCGGAGGTTTTTATCTTCCGGAGAAGATTGATGTTCCGGAATATCCTCACCCTCCCTTCCCAAAACCCAACAAAACATGGCGCGATGCGATGGGCGGAAAGTATGCGCTGGCCGATCTGGCTCTTGCTTCCGGAGTGTGTGACGCAACCATTCCAAGCCCGGACATGGATTGCAGCATCAGGGGATGGATCGTCAACGGAACCAACCTGATTATGACACTTCCGGATGAAAAGAAAACACTGGAAGCCATTAAAAATCTGGACTTACTGGTAGTTGTTGACACCATGCCGATGGAAATTACCGGCTACGCCGATGTGGTACTCCCGGAATGTACTTACCTGGAACGTTGGGATGATTTACGCGTGGTTCACGGAAGAAAACCAAACATCGCGTTGCGTATGCCTGCCGGCGATCCGCTCTACGATACCAAACCTGCGTATTGGATTGCGCAAAAACTGGCTCAGAAAATGGGCTTGGGCGATTACTTTAAATACGATAAGTTTGAAGATGTACTGGACTGGCAATTGCAACAGATTGGTTCTTCGCTGGAAGAAATGAAACGAATCGGGGTTAAGGTTTTCCCGCGCGAATCAGGGCCGCTCTATTTTGAAGAAGATATACCCGTTGAATTCGACACCAATACCGGAAAAATTGAGTTGTACTCCACCGCAATAGCTGCCGAAGGATTTGATGCCATGCCGGTTTATACACCACATGCAACTCCTCCTCAGGGATTTTATCACCTCAATTACGGACGCGCCCCGATGCATACCTTCGGACGGACATCAAACAATCCCAATCTGACCGACCTGATGGACGAAAACACCGTCTGGGTCAATCCGAAAGTGGCTAAAGAATGGGGATTGAAAAACGGTCAACCGGTCTTCCTTGAAAATCAGGACGGTGTAGTTTCTGAATTCCAGATCAAAGTCAGGATTACCGAGCGCATCCGGTTCGATTCGGTTTATATGGTTCACGGGTTTGGCCATTCAGACAAAAAAATGTCGCGGGCTTTCGGAAAAGGCGCCAGCGATTCGCAACTCATAACACGTGTTCTGATTGACCCGATTATGGGCGGTACCGGCATGAGAGGAAATTTTGTAACATTCAGGTTTGAAAAGAAGGAAAGCGGGGTGAAATCATGAGATATGCCATGGCTATTGATACCAAAAAATGCGTAGGATGTTCGGACTGTGTTGTGGCCTGCCAGACTGAAAATAACGTACCGATTGGCTACTGCCGCGACTGGATCGTTGAAGTGACCGACGGAACTTACCCGCAACTGGAGATTGAGTTGCGCTCGGAACGTTGCAACCACTGCGACAATGCTCCCTGCGTGCGATGCTGCCCAACGGGTGCCAGCCATTTTGAAAAAGGCGGAATTGTTGCCGTTACACACAACAAATGCATCGGTTGCGGAGCCTGCATTGCCAGCTGTCCGTACGATGCCCGCTATTCGCATCCTGACGGGTATGTTGACAAATGCACCTTCTGCCTACACCGCATCAACAAAGGCGAGAAGCCGGCTTGCGTGGCTGTTTGTCCGACCAAATGCATGTATTTTGGCGACCTGGAAGACCCAAACAGCGATGTTTCGCGCGTTTTAAAGATGCGAAAACACAAAACCCTGATTCCGGAGGCCGGTACCAAACCCCAGGTCTATTATCTGATTTAAACACCGTAATTTATGAGAGAAGAAATTATAACCAGCGGGCGTATGAACCCGCATATTGATCCGCATCTGGAGATTTGGCACTGGCAGATTCCGCTTTATCTTTTTTTGGGTGGTCTGGCCGCCGGAATTCTGTTCTTTGCCGCCCTGTATACCATTATGGGCAAAGAAGATAAATATCCCGGAGCTGTTCGCCGGGCTCCAATCCTGGTCCCTTTTTTACTGATTATCGGGTTGCTGGCCTTATTTATCGACCTGCGCCACAAACTGTTTTTCTGGCAACTCTACACTACCATCCGACTGGAATCGCCCATGTCGTGGGGCGCATGGACTTTACTTGCCATCACTCCCCTATCAATGGTTTGGGCGGCCCTTCATATCCGTGAGTTCTTCCCGAAATGGGACTGGAAATATCCTATCCTAAAAAATACTGAAGAGCTCCTGCTTAGTTACAAGACTCATTTAGCCTGGATAATCATCGTATTTTCGGTCATTCTGGGAATTTACACCGGAATTTTATTCTCAGCATTCAATGCCCGGCCGCTCTGGAACACATCTATTTTGGGCCCGTTATTCCTGACATCAGGCTTATCTGCCGGAGCAGCAACCATCATCCTGTTTGCCCGTTCGAAAAAAGAGCGTATCCTTTTTGCCAAGATCGACCTGCTCCTCATTGCCATCGAGTTGTTCCTGATCATTCACATGTTCATGGGCTTCAATGCCAGCACCCAGGTTCAGATTGATGCCGCACAACTGTTTCTGGGCGGAAGCTACACTGCTCCGTTCTGGATTTTTGTGGTGGTCATCGGAATGATTATCCCCGCTATTCTCGAAATTATGGAATTGCGCCATATCCGGATTCCGGTCATTATTCCCGTAGTAATGGTACT
>JAEUSS010000155.1 GCA_016788685.1 Prolixibacteraceae bacterium
AAAGGAAAATGCCTGGATTCTGGCTTCGGGAAACCAAATCGTCTGGATTGCCGGGAAACGCCTTGACAACCGCTTCAAAATCACTTCGCAAACCCAAAGGGTTTTAAGGATCAGGCTTCTGGGATAAACTATTAATTCTTCATCCAAACACTATTCATTCCGCAGCGCCTGCACCCTCCTCTGCCCCTCGTTTGGCGCCTGCAATAACGAGGGGTTGTTGGTCTTGCGTCTGTGACGCACTTTTGCATGAGTTTAAAACTATAAACCATTTACTCCTCGTTGCAAACGAGGGACAGTCCCAATAGCAGCCTTTTCATGTCCGTCAGCTAAAGCAGACGGCAAAGAATATTTCACCGCTGCTAACGCTTTACAAAATCAAGGCACCCTATCCATTTCCGTTGGTTGAAACCAACGGAAATAACAGTTTTGCTATTCATTCCTGATCCGATGACTTTGAGTCATCGGATCAGTTGCTTTTAGCGATTGCTACCAAAACCTGTAAAATTTGAGAATAAAATGACCATTATAACAAGATTATTCAGGGTTTCACTCGAAGTGAAGCCCTGAATAAATTATCAGATACCGTTTATTCATTCCGCAGCGCCTGCACCAAATTCTGTCTGAAAGCCAAACGAATGGCAATTAAACTGAAAATCGTTCCACTCAGAATAACCAGAACCGAAATGGCGGGCAGCCAAATCCACAGGTTAGCGTAGAGTGATGAAAGCAGTGTGGGCAAACCGCTCAGTACCGCCGGAAACAGTCCGATCAACACAGCAACCAACATCAGGAATAGCTTCTCACGCATGACCAGGCGCTGAATGGTTGCTTTGGAGAAACCCAGTGAAAGCAGCAAAGCGTATTCGGGAATTTGCTCGAAGGTAATCCTGAAAATCAGGATTCCAAGCCCCAATGTGCCGATCAGCAGGCCGAGCGCACCCAGCATCAGGAAAATATTGAGATAGGTGTTTTCGACGGTGTAAAACGACAACAAGCGATCGGTTGTGCGGCTGATTTCGGGGCCGTAATTGCGCATGCCGCTCTGCAAATTGGCGACCACCGACGTGGTGTCTTTCACATCCGCCAGAAATACACTTGAGCCGCTGACAGACGGAAAAGCCCGGTTAAAATGCTCTTCCGAAATCAGCACATTACCCTGGAAAACCGAATTCGCCAGTCCGCCCACCAGTTTCAGTTTCAAATCTTTGCCGTCCTCAGTTTTGTACATCAGCGTGTCGCCCACGCTTTTCATCAGTCCCCACTGAATTACGGTTTGGTCGGCCACAACAGGAATCAGCTCATCGGCCAGTGTTTTATTCAGTGTCAGCCACGGATGCTGCGCATCCAGTTCGTCGGTTCGGGTGGCAAAAGTAAATGCTCCGCGCGCATCGAAAGCCACCGGATTGAAGGCCATCAGCCGCGGACGCGAAATTTTGTTCAGGTTCAGGCAACTGGCATCGTCGCCTTGCTGCACCTGGAATTGCACCACCTGCGCATCAGCCGGAACATTTAGGTCGTCCCTGCCCTTCGGCGTGTTCACATCGAACAACACGGGCATCGTAGTTTCCACAAAATAGTCGTATCCGCCCGTTCCCGATGATGGCAATCCGGCGTGAGAAGTTAAATCTTTCCGGTTTAATCCGGTGGAGACCACCATAAAGACGCCCACCGACAGGAAACTCACGATCATCACATTGCGGCGCCGCTCTCCCGCAATACGTTTCAGGAGGATAGTCCGCCATGAAAACTGCATTGCTTTTTCCTGAACCGCCAACCGCCGCATCTGCGAATCAAAAATCAGGATCAGCCCCGGCAACAAACCAAAGCCGCTGATGAAAAACATTTCAGGATTGATTTCTCCGCTGCGGAACCCCATTCCGAATAAGATAACCACAGAAAAGAAAATCAGGCCAAAACCGAGCCCCAGCGACCATTTCCCTGATTTACGATTTCCCGGGAAGGATTTCCGCTGCAAGGTGATCACTTCGTTTTTCAGGAAACGACTCAAAATAATTCTAATCGCCGCAAAAGATATCAGTGCAATAATCGCGCTTCCGGTAAGCAGCGAAACCGGGCGGACATGAATATTTACAATTGAGGTGCGGACAATATCAACCCAAATGGTATTGATGGCCTGTAAAATCAGATGATTGTACAAAACACTGAACGGAACGCCCACCAAGATACCGACCAGAATAAATACTGAAGCTTCGGAAACAAACATTTTACGGACGGCCGGAAACGAAAAGCCGAGCGCGGTTAAAGTTCCGATTTCGGTTTTCCGGAACCCGAGGTATAGTTTAAACAACAGAAGAGTCAGCAGTACCGCGGCAAACAACACAAAAAAACTGAGCCCGATGAACAAACCGCCAAAATCGGTTCCGCCACTGGCCGCCGCCAGCCCGTCGTTTTTCACATCCCGAATTTCAAACCCCAGCTGAGCCGGTAAAAGTCCGCTCAGTAATTGGTTTTCAAATTCGGCTTTTCTGAGCCCGGCAACCCGAATTGCGGTCGATTGTCCGAAGCGGTTTCCCCAGAGCTTTTGTGCTGTTTCGAGCGAAACAAATGCTTTCGGAGTTCCTTTATTCGTTTTCCAGTAATCTTCATCCTTAGGGCGGATTTTCTTCAGATCTACGGGAACGCCGGTTTTCCAGTCGCGGCAATTGCCCGCATCCGAAAGTCCCGGGATAACGGGTGCCAGTTGCGGATCAGCCTTTTCCCCTTCCGTCCTGAAAACAGACCGAATCACAAACGAGGTATCTCTCTGAACCAAACGGCGCAGCTGACCCACTTCAAAATACGAAACCTTCACCCGATCACCTGCCTTGGCCTTCAGGTCTTCAGCCAGCCACTCACTGACATCCATTTCGTTTCCGGAGAGACCGGGATTGGTTGAAACAAATGAATAAGGCGTTTCCCTGTTGCCAACCTTAAAATCGTTCACAAAATAACTAAAAACAACTTGTGAAACTGCCACCTGACTCAGGCAAAACTGCTCCACCGCAGGCTCTACAAATACCCGGTCTGAAATCAGTTCGGTGTAATTCAGTTCCACATTTTCCCTGATTTTCAGGTTTACATCATCCAGTTTCCAGCTTCGTTGCAGGTTTTGAACCAGTTCTGTCCCGGAAACACCTTCGGCAACCAATAAGACATTAGCTTTTTGATGAAGCCCCATCTGTTCGTTCAGCCAGTTCAGATTGATGAAAACATTGCGTGGCGCCGACTGGATATTCCGGAGATTGAAATTTCCAAGTTCATCCGGTTTCAGGATTCGTGCAACTGAAACCCGGAACGAAACGGTCGCCTCTTTTTCAGAAACAAAAGGAGTATTGGCCGGAAAGGTATTCAGTTTATCAACCCGAAGTAAAAATTCGTCGCCCACCTTTAGCCCCGAAAGCGAGGCCAGGTTTTCATTGACAGCCACCTCGTTGTTGCTCAATTGAAATGCCTCCGGATAAGCGGCAAAATTGCCGATTGCCTCATCGACTCCCCAAACTGCCAGCTGGTTGATCCGGAGATCGCCGCCGTCAATCACTCCGAACCCGTTGGCACGAAGCAAAGCCGCCGTCCCGACATTGCTCTTCTCAGCCAAGCCGTTCGCCAGTTGCTGACCAAATAAACGCTCG